>JALSGW010000323.1 GCA_026982585.1 Alphaproteobacteria bacterium
CTCGTTGAAGGCGAGCGGCGTGGGGTTGGCGCCGAGACAGCGGCCGAGGAACTGCCAGGTGTCGGCGGCCGGCATGCGCAGCTTCACGCCCTTGAGATCCGCCGGCGTCATCACCTCGCGCGCCTCGCGCAGGTTGAGCTGGCGGGTGCCGAGATAGGCCACCTGGAGGATCTCGATGCCCATGCGCTCGCGCACCAGGGCGTACATTTCCTCCCCGATGTCGCTCTCGAACACCTTGCGCTGGTGTTCGGGGTCGCGGATCACGTAGCCGGCGGTGAAGATCGACCACTCCGGGATCTGCTTGCTGATGTCCTGGGCGGAGATCATGGCCATGTCGAGATTGCCCCGCTGCATGGCCACAGGCTCCGTGCCCTGCTTGAAGAGCGTGGCGTTGAGGTGGATCTCGACGTCGAACTGGCCGGGCAGGGAGCGTTCGACGTATTCCTTGAAGATATACAGCATCTCGGCGTGCCAGTCGCCCGGCACCGCCGGGGTGGAGATGCGGATCTTCATGGGCGCTTCCTGCGCCGGCGCCGCCGCGGCGAACAGCACCGCGAGCCCAAACGCCAAGACACCTCGGCTGAGGGCCGAAGCCGTGCGAGTCATGATGTCATCCCTCCCTGATCCTCGTCCCAAGGGCCGACGCCCGAGCTTGTGGGCGATCATGGCAGTGCGCGAACGGGTGCGCAAGCGCCCGCTGCCGAAGGTTCCGTCGAGGGCCGGGGCGCCGCCATGCGATGCGGGAGGGATGTGCCGGAGGTGAGCGCGCCGAGCGCCGGGCATTCCTCCTCGCTTCCATCCCCGCAGCAACCGAGCAGCTCCTCGAGAGCCGCCGCCACCCGCATCAAATGGGCGAGCTCCGCCCGCACCTCGCCGAGCTTCCGCCCGAGCCGGGCGCGCACGGTCGGACAGAGCGCCCCGCCGCCGTCGCATGCATCGAGCACCAGGCGGATCTCGGCCAGGGTGAAGCCGAGCCGCCGGCAGGCCAGCACCAGCCGCAGCCGCCGTTCGTGGGCGGGCCCGTAGCGCCGGTGCCCACCAGGGCTGCGGGGCGGGGCGGGCAGCAATCCCACGCGCTCATAATAGCGCACCGTCTCCGGATGACAGCCGGTGCGCAGGGCCAGTTCCTTGCGTCCCATCGCTCCTCCTCCCGTCCGTCCGGGTCGACCGCCGCGCGGCATACAAGCGGGTTTGCCGCCGTCCGAAAGCCGACTAGAGAGAGCCCGGCCCGAGCCACTTGGAGGGATGCCATGCGCGGGGCGGTGGTCACGCTGTTCGGCGGTTCCGGCTTCATCGGCCGCCATGTCGTCAAACGGCTGGCGGCCAGGGGTGCCGTGGTGCGGGTGCCGACCCGGCGGCCCGACCATGCCCTGCATCTGAAACCCCTAGGCGACGTCGGCCAGATCGTGCTGCAAGAGTACAGCGGCGAGGTGTCGGAGCAAGCGCTCGCCCCCCTGTTCGAGGGCACGCAGCTGCTCGTCAACCTGGTCGGCATCCTGTTCGAGCGGCGCCCCGGCGACTTCCAGCGCATCCACGCCGAGCTGCCGCGGCTGTTGGGCGTGCTGGCCCGCACCCGGGGCGTGGAGCGGGTGGTGCACGTCTCGGCGCTGGGCGCCGATCCCGCCTCCCCCGCCCTCTACGCCCGCACCAAGGCCGAAGGGGAAGCGCGCCTGCGGGAGCTCGTGCCGCAGGCGGTGGTGCTGCGGCCGAGCGTGGTGTTCGGTCCCGAGGATCAGTTCTTCAACCGCTTCGCCTTCATGAGCCAGCTCGCGCCGGTACTGCCCATCGTCGGCGGCAAGACCCGCTTTCAGCCGGTCTATGTGGGCGATGTGGCGGATGCGGTGGCGGCGGCGTTGTCGCAGGAGGAGGCGCAGGGCCGGCTGTTCGAGCTCGGCGGCCCCCGCATCTACACCTTCGAACAGCTCCTGCGCTACATGCTCGAGGTGCTGGGGCGCCGGCGGCTTGTGGTGGAGCTTCCCGAGGGGCTCGCCCGCTTCATGGCGCGGTTTTTCGAATGGCTGCCGAACCCGCCCCTCACCCGCGATCAGATCGCGTTGCTCAAGCGCGACAATGTGGTCTCGGGCGACCATCCGGGTCTCGCCGAGCTCGGGATCGCGCCCACGCCCCTCGAGACCGTGGTGCCCACCTATCTCGTGCCCTACGCCCGCCAGAGGGGTCGTCCGCGCACCGTCGACGGTGCCTAGCGAAGCGACAACAGCACCAGCATCACGCTCCCCAGGGCGATGCGGTACCAGGCGAAGGGCGTAAAGCCGTGGCGGCTGATGAAGCCGATCACGGTGCGCACCACCAACAGGGCGGTGAGGAAAGCCACCGCGAACCCCACGCCGATGAGGCCGAGCCCGTCCGGGGTGAGCCGGTCGAGGTTCTGGTAGAGGTCGAAGACGCTCGCCGCCAGCATGGTCGGGATGGCGAGGAAGAAGGAGAATTCGGTGGCGGTGCGGCGTTCGACGCCGAGCAGCAGCGCGCCCATGATGGTGGCGCCGGAGCGCGAGACGCCGGGGATCATCGCCACCGCCTGAAAGAAGCCCACCGCAACCGCGGTGCGCGCCGACATGCTCTCGACGCCGACAACCCGGGGGCGGTGCAAGCGGCGTTCGATGAGGAGAATCGCCATCCCGCCCAGGATCAGGCTCGCCGACACCACCCAGGGGCTGAACAACACCCCCTTGATGATGTCGTAGAACAACGCCCCGAGCACCATGGCCGGCAGGACGGCGAGCAGGATGTTGCGCACGAAGACGAAATCGTCGCCGCCGCGGAACATCCCCAGGGCCGCCTTGGTCAGGCGCCGGCGGTAGGCCCAGCACACGGCGAGGATGGCCCCCATCTGGATCACCACCTCGAACACCTTGCCGGGCGGGCCCCGAAAGCCGAGCAGATCGACGAGCAGGATGAGGTGGCCGGTCGAGGAGACCGGGATGAATTCGGTGAGGCCTTCCACCGCCCCGAGCAGGGCGGCCTGCAACAGCGAGGACGGGTCCATGGGCAGAGGCGGATCCGGGCTCGGGCGGCCCCCTGGTAACGGCGGCGGCGGCGCAGCGCAAGCGGGCGCCCTCCTCGGGGTACGCTCAGGCCGCCTCGAGGCGCGCCACGTCCGCCTCCCGCCGGCGCCAGCCGCCCCGCCGCAGGTCGGTCTGGATCGCCACCAGAGCCGGCACGATGAGCAGCACCAAAAGCGTGTTCACGGCGAGGCCGAAGGAGAGGGTGATGGCCATGGGGATCAGGAACTGGGCCTGGAAGCTGGTCTCGAACATGAGCGGGGTGAGGCCGCCGATGGTGGTGAGCGAGGTGAGCAGCACGGCCCGGAAACGGGAGACGGTGCCGTCGATGATCGATTGCATGGGATCGCCGCCGGCCGCCATGCGCTGGTCGATGGTGGAGACCAGGATGATGCTGTCGTTGACCAGCACCCCGGAGAGGCCGAGCAGCGCGATCAGGCTCAGGATGGTGAGATCATACCCCATCACCAGATGACCCAGGGTGGCGCCGATGAGGCCGAAGGGGATCACCACCATCACCACCAAAGGCCGGGTGAAGCTGCGGAACACCCAGGCCAGCACCACATAGATGAGCCCGAGCCCGATCAGCGCTCCAAGCCGCATGTCGCGCAGGGTCTCGGCCTGTTCCTCGGCCCGTCCGGCGTAGATCGCCTCGACCCCGAAGCGGGCCTCGAGATCGCGCAACAAGGGCGCCAGCGCCTCCTGCACCTGTTCGAGCCGGATCACCGACTCGTCGAGCTCGGCGGTGATCGCCACCTCCCGCTCGCCGTCCTCCCGGCGGATGCGGGCGAAGCCCTGGCTCTCCTCGATCCGCGCCACTTCCCCGAGCGCCACCTCGCGGCCGTCGGGCAAAAGCAGGCGGAAGGACTCGAGGGGCAGGTCGCGCACCGATTCGGGGGCGAGGCGCACCACCACCTCCACCTCCTCGTCGCCACGGGCGAACCGCAGCGCCGTGCGGCCGGCGAAGGCGTCGCGCAGCTGGCGGGCCACCTCGGCGGTGGTGAACCCGAGGCTGCGGCCGCGCTCGCTCAAGCGGATCACGAGCTCCGGCTTGCCGTAGGGCAGATCGTCCGAGATCTGGCTCACCCCCGGCAGGGCGGCGAGGGCGGCGCGCACCTCCTCGCTCGCCTGCTTGAGGCTCTCCACCTCGAGCCCGCCCTTGAGGCGGATGTCCACCTCGCGCCCGGGCGGACCGCCCGACATCTCGAGGATGGTGACCTCCTCGAGCCCCGGGATCGGGGGGATCGCCGCCGACCAGGCCTGGATCAGCGCCTCGGTGCGGATGGCGCGCGAATCCGAGGGGCTGAGCTCGACGCGGAACCCGCCCACATGGTCGCCGCCGATCTCCTCGTCGGGACGCTCCGCCGGCTGGCTGGCGAGGCGGCCGAAGACCATCACCACCAGTTCCTCCGGGCGGCCGCCGAGGCTCTCGATCGCCCGATAGAGGGCGCGCTCCACCTCCACCAGCGCCGCCTCGGTGCGCGCCCGCGGCGTGCCCGGGGCCATGCGCAGGGTCGCGACCAGATAGTCGCTCTCCGGGCCCTTGAAGAACACGAAGCCGACGTGGCCGCCGAGAATCAGTCCGAAGGTGAGCAGCAGCACCGCCACCGCGGCCGCCAGGGTGGTATAGCGCTGGCGGACCGCGGCCACCACCAGGCGCCGGAACATCCCCTCCCGCAGGCGCTGGAACAGGGCATCGAAGCGCTGCCGGAAGCCGCGCGCGAGCTCACGAGCGCCGAGGGCGCCGCGCAGATGGGTGGGCAGCACCAGCAGGCACTCGATCAGGCTCGCCACCAGCATGGCGGTGACCACCACCGGGATCTCCCGGATCACCACCCCCATAATCCCGCCGATCACCATAAGCGGCAGGAAGGCGGCGATGGTGGTGAGGGTGGCGCTCAACACCGGCGCGAACATGCGCCGCGCCCCCTCCTCCGCCGCGAGCTGCGGTGAGAGCCCCTGTTCGCGCAGGCTCACCGCATGCTCGCCGACCACGATGGCGTCGTCCACCACGATGCCGATGCCGAGGATCATGGCGAACAGGCTCACCATGTTGATGCTGTGGCCCAGCATCCACAGGGTGCCGAGCATGGCGGCGAGGCTCACGGGGATCCCGATCGCCACCCAGAAGGCGACGCGGGCGTTGAGGAACAGAAAGAGCACCAAAAGCACCAGCAGAAAGCCGGTGAGGCCGTTCTTGAGCAGCAGGTTGATGCGGCCGCGGATGAGATCCGCGAACACCTCGTAGCGCTCGAGGGTGAGGGTGGGCGGCAGATCCGCGCGCACCTCGGCAAGCACCCGATCCAGCCGCTCCTGCACCTCCAGCGCATCCGCGCTCAGCGCCCGCTGCACGAGCAGTTCCACCGCGCGCAGCCCCTGGCGCCGCCCCTCCGGCTGGTCCTCGACGAACCCCTCGCGCACCCGCGCCACCTCGCCGAGGCGCAGGCGGCGCCCGTCCTCGCTGGTGCCGAGCTCCACCTCCGCGAGCTCGCGGGCATCATAGGCGCGGCCGAGCACCCGGGGGGCCCGCTCCACCTCGCCCGCCACGTCGCCGGCGGGCAAATCCAAGGATCGCGCACGGATGCGCTCGGCGAGCTCGCCGAGGCGAGTCTCCAGCTGCAGAAGCCGTTCCGGTTCGAGCTCCACATAGAGGCGCTCGTCGCGCACCCCGAACAGCCGCACCCGGTCGATGCCGGCCGCGAGCAGCCGGTCGCGGATGCGCTTGGCGTATTCCTTGAGGGTCTGCTCCGGCACCGGGCCGGAGAGCACCAGGCGTGCGATGCGGTCATAGCGGGCGGCGCGCTGGACCCGCGGCTCCTCCGCCTCGGCGGGGAAGGTGGTGATGCGGGCGATCGCCTGTTCCACCTCGGCGAGCGCCTTCTGCATGTCGGCGCCCTGCTCGTATTCGATCACCACCGTGCCGAGCCCTTCCGCGGCCACCCCGATCACCCGATCGACGCCATCCAAAAACCGCACCTCGGGCTCGATGGCGCGAACGATGTTGGCCTCCACATCCTCGGCGGCGGCACCCGGCCAGGGGACCGTGACCACCACGATGTCGATGGCGAAATCCGGGAAGAACTGCCGGTTGAGGTTGGCGAGGCCCACCGCCCCGGCGAGCAGCATCAGGATCATCAACAGGTTGCCGGCGGTGGGGTGGCGCGCGAACAGGCCGATCAGGCCCGGTCTGCGGGCAGGGGGCGGGCGCGGGCTCACCTCAACCTCCGCGCTCGAGCGCGGTCACCCGCAGCCCGGGGCCGATTTCCGCAAGCCGCGTGACCACCACCCGCTCGCCCGCCCTGAGCTCGCCGCGCAGGATGACATCGCCGCCATCGCGGGCGAGCAGGCGGACCTTGCGCGCTTGCAACCGGCCCTCGGCGTCGACCACGAACACCGTATCGCCCTCGAAGAGGGCGCTTGCCGGAAGCCGCACCGCTTCTCGGTAGAGCACGTCGGGCAGCTCGAGCTCGAGAAAGGCGCCGGGGCGGATCGGCACGTCCGCGAGGTCCGCCTCAATGCGGGCGAACAGCCCCACGCCGGCGCTCTCCGCCCGGATGCGGCCCTGCAGCCGCGCCACCCGCGCGCGCAGCCGAAAGCGGCTCTCGCCCGTGCGCCAGACCGCGACCAACTCGCGGCCGATCAGCCCCTCGCGCCACAGCCGGCCGAATTCCGCGTCGCTCACCGAGAAGGCGATCTCGAGCCGGTCCTTCGCCGCAAGCCGGCCGACGGGCTCGCCCGGGCGCAGCTCGCGGCCCTCCGCGATGCGCGCCTCCAGCACGATTCCGGCGAAGGGCGCGCGCAGCTCGGTGTCGGCGAGATCCCGCTCCGCCTTCCGGATCTCCGCATCGAGGCGGGCGATCACCGCCCGTTGGCGCTCGAGGCGCAGCTCCAAAAGCTCGATGCGCCTCAGGCTCTGCTCGCGCGCGGTGCGCTGGGCGATGAGCTCGCGGCGGGCGGCGTCCACGCTCTTGGGCGGCGCCACCCCGCGGCCGACGAGACGCTCCTGCCGCTCCACCTCCCGCTCGGCCAGCGCCACCCGCTCCTCCACCAGCGCGAGCAGCCGGCGCTCCGAGCGCAGCTCCGCCTCCAGCTCGCGCAGCGCGATCGCCGCCTGCTCGCGTTCCGCCGCCAGCTGGTCCAGGCGCAGCCTGTAGGCGAGCGGATCGAGGCGCACGAGCAGCTCCCCCGCCTCCACCCGGCCGCCCTCGACAAAGCTCGGCGCGACCCACAGCACCCGGCCGCCGACCGCCGCCTTCAGCTCCAGCTCCCGCGCCGCCACCAGCCGGCCGAAGCGGCGCAGGGTGGGGCGGATGTCGCCGGGTTGGACGCGCACCACCTCCACCGTCCACACCCGCTCCGCAGGCGGCGCCGCCTCCACCCGCGGCCGCAGCAAGACGAGCCCCCACGCACCGAGGCCGCCCGCAAGCAGGAGAGCGATCGGCAGCAGGATGCGCAGCATACGCTTCGGGATCGACGATCGCTGCGCCATGAGCCCCGCGGCGCTCCCTTGCCATGGCCGTCCTCCTGGCAATCTAAGGTCGCGATGACGCAAAAAAAGCCTGCTCCAGGGGACCGGACGGCGGGGAGCCTCGGGGCCGCACCCGGATCGGGGACGGCCGCCCTCGCCGAGCTGCTGCGAGAGCGCCCGCCCCGGGCGGGATCGCTGCTCGTGACCCTCTTCGGCGACGCGCTCGTCCCGCGCGGCGGCCGGGTGCGGCTGCAGCACCTGCTCAAGACCTGCGCCCTCTTCGGCATCGGAGCGGGACGGGCGCGCACCGCCCTCACCCGCCTCGCGGCCGAGGGCTGGTTCCGGCGCGAACGACAGGGACGGCTGAGCACCTACGCCCTCTCCCAAGAGGGGCGGCGCTGGGTGGAGCGGGCCTCACGGCGCATCTATCGTCCGCCGGGCTGGCCGCGTCCCTTGACCTGGCACCTGCTCATTTGGCCCGCACCGCCGCCCCAGGAGCTTGTCCGCGAGCTCGGCTGGCTGGGTTTCGGACGGATCACAGCCCACGTCCTCATCCACCCCTCACCCGACCAGGAGGCCCTGGATGCGGTGCTCGGCGCCCACGGCGCCTGGCCCGAAGTCCTCGTGCTGCGCGATTCCCACGCCCGTGCCGGACCGCAAGCCCTGGCCGCCCTGGGTGCCCGCGCCTGGCGCCTGGATGCGCTGGCCGCCGACTATCTGCGCTACGCCGCCCGCTTCGGGCGCCTGGCGTCCACCTTGGACGCCCCGACCGCCCGGGATGCGCTGGTTGCGCGCATCCTCGCCGTACACGAGTACCGCCGGCTGGTGCTCCGGGATCCGTTGCTGCCGCGGCCTCTTCTCCCCCGAGGCTGGCCGGGCTATCGAGCCTATGAGGTGCTGCGGTCGCTCTACCACCGGCTGCTCCCGGCGTCGGAGGCGGCGCTGGATGTGTTGTTCCCCGAGACGCGGGAGAACGGCGCGGAGGCGCGAGCGTTCGTGGCGAGGCGTCTCGTCGCCGCGTTCGGCGAGGAGAGCGGCGGTGGGACCCGTGATGGAGCGGTGGCCGGGGAGTCGGTCCTGCGGCGGGAGAAGCACGCCGGTCGAACGGGCGATGGGCTCTAGCGCTCGACCCTTCCGCCCGATCCGGAGCGCGGCGCAGCACCGGGCGGAGGGCGGGATCGATCCGCCACCGAGGGATCGGCGGATGTTTTGAGGCGGCGTGCGGAATCGGCATGGTCTGGAGCCTCTACCTGCTGGCGCTGGCCGCCCTGTTGGTGACGGCGCCACCCACCATCTGGGAGCCCGGAACCCGGGAGTTCCTCATCATCATCGGCCTGATCGGCCTCTGGCGCTACAGCTGGTGGGGGGTGCATCTGGTGCGGGCGCAGCTGTACCGCAAGCGGCTGTTTCCCCGCTGGCGACGCAAGGCCGGTCTGCTCTGGCGCTATCGCACCGCGGGATCCGAGGGGGACGAAGAGCTGCGGGCGCGCGCGAGGCCCCGCGTGTTCGTGGTGGTCACCAGCTACCGCATCCCCAGCGATACCACCCTCGCCTGCTATCGCAGCGTGTTCCAGGAGGCGGAACGTTACGGCGGGGAGGTGGTGGTGGTGGCATCGCTGGTCGAGAGCGCCGACGAACGGTTCGTCAAGACCCTGTTCCGGCGCCTGGAGCTGCCGCAGCGGGTGCGTCTGGTGCTGCTTCGGCTCTCCGGCCGCGGCAAGCGGCGGGCGCTTGCCAGCGCCCTGCGCGCGGTGGTGCGTCATCGGCCCAAGCCCACCGACGCGGTGGTGGTGATGGACGGCGATGCGCTGTTCGCGCCCGGCACGCTCGAGCGTTGTCTTCCCTTCTTCGACCTGTTTCCGGAGCTGGGCGGGCTGACCACGGACGAGGAGGTGGTGGTACGCCGGGGCAGCCTGTTCGAGATCTGGCAAAGGCTGCGCTTCGCCCAACGGCATCTGACCATGTGTTCGCTGGCCCTCTCCCGCCGGCTGCTCACCATGACCGGCCGCATGTCGATCTTCCGCGCCTCCATCGCCACCGATCCCGATTTCATCCGCATCATCGAGCAGGACCGGCTCGAGCATTGGCGGCTCGGCCGGGTTCCACTGCTCACCGGAGAGGACAAGTCCACCTGGTTCTGGCTGCTCGAGCGCGGGTTTGCGATGCTCTATGTGCCGGACGTGCGGGTGTGGACGCTCGAGGATCCCCCCGCGCGGTCCTTCCTGCGCTCCTCCACCCAGCTGATGCTGCGCTGGTTCGGCAACATGCTGCGCGGCGGACGCAAGGCGCTGGCGCTCGGGCCCCGGCGGGTCGGGACCTTCGTCTGGTGGACTCTGGTCGACCAGCGGGTCGCCATGTGGACGCCGCTCATCGGCCCCACCGCGGCCCTCCTGCTCGGGCTGGCGGTCTCACCGGTGTATCTGCACGTCTACGCCATCTGGGTGTTGATCACCCGGCTGCTGTTGAGCCTCGGCCTCTATGGCATACGTCGGCGCATCCACGGGCTCTTTCCGTTGCTGCTCTACTACAACCAGGTTTACGGATCCTTTCTCAAGACCTATGTGCTGTTTCGCCTCGACCGGCAGCGCTGGACGCGCCAGAACATCGCGCTCGCCCCTGCCGAGCGGTGGCTGCGCTGGTCCTCGGCCGTGGCGCATGCGTTGGCGCTGGCGGCGCTGGTGGTGATGGTGGGCTTCTTGACCGAACTCTTGTTGCTGCCGCCGTTGTGGTCGGTGGCGCCGTGAGGAATCGCCCATGGCTGCGAACGCTCCTCAGATCGTCCACGAAGCCGAGATCCACCGCCAGCACGTCCGGCTGCGCATCCCCATCACGGTGGAGATCGACGGCACCCGCTTCGTCACCGACGACTGGTCGATCGGCGGCTTCGGGGTGCTCGGGCAGATCAGTTCGCGCGAGCCCGGCGAACGCTTTCCGGTGCGCCTCGTCTTCCCCTTCGAGGATTTCGAGATCTCGCTGCGCGCGGACTGCCAGCTGGTCTATGTCACCGAGGATCGGACGCGGTTCGGATGCCGCTTCCTGGCCCTCACCCGCAGCCAGATCGACCTGTTTCGCTACATCGTCGACTCCTATCTGGCCGGAGAGATCGTCACCGCCGGCGACGTGCTCGCCTTCATGCAGAGCGAGAAAGGCCCGGAAAGCCAGGTGCGGGCGCTCGCGCGCCAGCTCGAGGCGGAGGAGCGCAGCTTCGGGCGCCGGATCCGGCGCTGGCTCGGCTACACCGCCATGACCGCCTCCGCCCTCGCGCTGGTGGCGGTGGTCGCCCTCGGCATCTGGGAGCGCTACGTCGTCGTGCGCAGCGACGATGCGGTCATCTGGACGCCGATCCTGGCGCTGCAAAGCCCGCTCTCCGGCCGCATCGAGGCGATGCCCCGCAAGGTGATCTACGAGCCCGGCGACCCGCTCGCGCGGGTGGTGGGGCTCGAGGGCGGCGAGGCGGTGCTCCAGAGCCCGTGCGAATGCGTGATCCTGGAGTGGCCGGCGCTGCCCGGCGAGTATGTGCAGGCGGGGGATCCGGTGCTGGTGCTGGCGGCCGCCGACCAGCCGCTTCAGGTGCGGGCGCAGATCCCGATCGAACAGGCGGCCCGCCTGCAGGTCGGCCAGCGG
>JALSGW010000324.1 GCA_026982585.1 Alphaproteobacteria bacterium
GTCGGACCATAGTGCCGCGGCGTTTCGACGACGGCCCCCGAAGCGCTCTCCCGGACGACGGTGTGCAAGCGTTCGGTCGGACGACGCCTTCCAAGCGCTCTCTCGGACGGCGGCCTCGAAGCGCTCTCCGGACGATGATGCTGCGGCGCTCTCTCGGACGACGGGACCCGAGCGTTCTGTCGGACCATAGTGCCGCGGCGTTTTCTCAGACGACGCTGGCCAAGCCGCCCTCTCGGGCGGCGGCCCCGAAGCGCTCTCCCGGTCGACGGTGCTGAAACGCTCTCTCGGACGAGGGTCTCGAAGCGCTCTCCCGGCTTCGCACGGACGTGCTCCGGCGCCTGGAGCGGTCAGCGGGCGTCCGTGCTCGCTGCAAGCGCGGCCTCCGGTCGATCGGTCTCCGCGGGGGGATGGGACCGGGTCGACGGCTGCACCGCGGTTTTCCCCGGGCGCTCCGGTTCGCTCGGCACCAGTTCCAGCACCACCAGCTCCGGCGGGCAGGCGAAGCGCAGCGGGATGCCGGTCGTGCCCACACCGGCGGTGACCAGCAGGTGGCGTCCCCGGTCGCGGTGGAGCCCGCGGGCAAAGCGCCTGGGCAGGCGGCTCATGGTGACCAGCGCTCCGATGCCGGGAAGGCGGATCTGGCCGCCGTGGGTGTGGCCGGCGAGCAGGAGGCGCACCGGATGCGGCGCCCGCCGGTGCAGATCCGGGCTGTGGCTCAACAGCACCACCGGCTCTTCCGGGACCACACCCTCCAGCGCCCGGGCGAGATCGGCCCTTCGGGTCACCGGGTCGTCCACCCCGGCAAGCCGGAGCTCGGCGCCGCCGAAGCGCAGCCCGCGGTGGCTGTTGACCAGCACGGTGACGCCGGCGTCCTCCAAGGCGCGCACCACCCGGGCACCGTCGAAGTCCCAGTCGTGGTTGCCGAGCACCGCGAAGGTGGGCACCTGGCGCGCCAAGGGGCGCAGCGCCCGGGCGACCGTCTCGGGGGTGAGGGGAATCGTCCCCACCGTGTCGGTGCACATGAAATCCCCGGCGATCAGCACCAGGGCCGGCCGCTCCGCGAGCACCCGCCGCACCAGGGCGCCGATGCGCCGGGCCGTCATATGGGGCCAGGAGGCGTGCAGGTCGGAGAAGAGCACAAGGCGCAACGGCCGCCGCTCGCTGCGCCACGCCGGCCAGGGCACCCGGTGGCGGCGCACGACAAGCCGCCGCGGCTCCACCAGCCCCGCATAGACACCCGCGCCGACCGCGGCCAGCGCCGTCTCCAGGATCACCGTCACCTTGCCAGAACTCCCCGATAGCCCGAACCCACAGGAACCCCTCAAGCGGCGTCCGTGCGCCGGGCTTATCCCCTTTCCTAGCCAGGCCCAGCCCGAGGGTCCAGTTTCGCGCGCTAAGGCGCGTCGTCACCGGTCCTCCCGCATCCTCGGGTATCGTCGCCCGAGGAGCCATCGCTGCAGGAGGGCGAGCAGCCCGTGAATGGCGACGCCCGAGAGCGCGAGCAGCAAGAGGGCTGCGAACATACGCGGCATGTCCAGCCGCCAGCCCGCTTCCAGGAGACGGAAGGCGAGACCG
>JALSGW010000325.1 GCA_026982585.1 Alphaproteobacteria bacterium
GTTTTCCATGGTGACCTCGATGCCGAGGCCGCCGAACTCGCCCCGGGTCTGCACCTGCATGTCGCGGTAGCGCTTTTCGTCGAGATAGCCGGAGTGGGGGTCGAGGGAGGTGAGCATGCCCTCGATCGCGGCCTCGATGAGCTCCTGGTCGCTCACCTCCTCAACATAGTCCGAGCGCACCCGCTCGAAGACGTCGCCGAACAGCTTGAGGGCGCGCAGGGTCTCGACGCTGCCCGTCTCGGCCTCCACCCGGGTGATGGCGACGCTCGCGACCACCACGAGACCGGCCGCCGCTCCGAACAGGAACCCGGCCGCCCAATGCTCCCGCAGCCTCAGGAACTTCACCACGCGAAGCCTCCGACCGCCTTGCCAACCACGCCAGGGGATCCACGGGGGTGCCGCGGTCCCTGATCTCCACGTAAAGCCGCCCACCGCCGCCGCGCCCGAAACGAACGCGCCCGAGCAGCTCTCCGGCCCGCACCACATCGCCGCGCCGCACCCGCAACCGGGCGAGCCCGGCGATCAACGTATGATATCCACCGGGATGGCGCAGAATCAACACCAGTCCGTAATCGCGGAAGGGACCGGCGAACACCACCGTACCGGCGCGCGGGGCCAGGACCGGGTGCGGCAGGGCGGTGACCAGCGTGATCCCCTGGCTGCGCCAACCTCCGGCCTGGGGCTCCCCGAACGCCACCGCCAGCGCCGCCGGCACCGGCAGCAGCGCAAGGCGCACCCGCGGGCCGAGGGCGGGCGCGGGCGGCGCCAGCGGCAGCAGAGCCAGCGCGGCCGGCTCTGCCGCCTGCGCGCTCAGCCGTTGCGGCATCACGAGCGAAAGGGGTGCGAGCGCCGCCGCGGGGGCTGGAGCGGGCGACGGGGCTGCGAGCACGGCGGGTCTGCGGGCGCCGATCGCGAGCAGCTCCGAGCGGCGCTGGGCGAAGGCGTGGACGGCGGCGCCCAGGGCGAGCAGGGCCTCCTGGCGGCGCCTCAGGCTCTGGGAGCGGGCGGCCTGGATGCGGGCGAGCTCCGCCCTGCGCACCCGCACCATCTTGCGCAGGAACGCGGCGCTTGCGGCAAGCTCCCCGAGCGCGCGCAGCCGGTCCTGGCGCTGGCGGCGCCGCGCTTCGCTCTCCTGGACCAGGCGCGACAACGCCGCCCGGCTGCGGCGCAGCTGCGCCGGCTCTTCCTTCGCGAGCGCCTGGAGGGCGAGGCGGCGTTGGAGGCGGATGTGGAGGGGAGAGCCGGTGTCCGGGCTCAGGGAGGCATGCGGGCGCTGCGCGCTTCGCGCGAGCGCGTTGAGGCGGAGTTCCAGGGCGGCGATCCGGCGGCCGAGCTCGACCGCTTGCCGGCTCTGGCGGGCGAGCTCCGCGCTTTGCGCGCGAACCACCATCAGGGCCCGCTCGAGGCGGGCGCGTTCGGCCCGAAGATGGTCCTCGGGCGCGGCCGGGGCGGGCGATGATGCGGCCGCCATCAGCAGCAGCAGCGGGGCCGCCGCCCTAGGGCTGCACCAGACAGGCACCGGTCATCTCGCTCGGCTGATCCACCCCCAAAAGCCACAAAAGGGTGGGGGCG
>JALSGW010000326.1 GCA_026982585.1 Alphaproteobacteria bacterium
CGCCTCGCGCAGCCGCCCCACCACCCAGGCATCGCGCAGCGGCTGCCGGCCCTCGTGGATCCGGGTGCCGAAGGCGGTCGGCATGTCCCGGGTGTCGAACACGTCCTTGACCCCGACCGGCAGGCCAAAGAGCGGCCCTTTGGCGCGGCCGAGCCGGCGTTCGAACTCGCGCTCCTCGACCTGGCGGCGAAAACGCTCCTCGTCGAAGAAGGCGAACGCCTTCACCCCGGGTTCGCGCTCGCGGATGCGGGCGAGCACCAAGTCCGCCAGCTCGCCGAGCCCGAGCCGTCCCTCCCGCATCCAGGCGGCGAGTTCCCCCGCATCGCGATCGAGCAGCGTCGCCTCGGCCATCGCCCCTCAGCGCCCGTAGATGAGCGTCGGCAGGTAGAGCGCGATGTCGGGGAAGATGTAGAGCATCGCCATGGCGATGAACACCATCACCAGAAACGGCATGGAGCCGCGGAAGATGTCGACGAGCCCCACCTGGGGCGGTGCCACCCCCTTGAGATAGTAGGCGGACATCGCCATCGGCGGGGTGAGGAAGGAGGTCTGCAGGTTGAGGGCGACGAGCAGGCCGAAGATGATCGGGTCGATGTCGAAATAGGGCAGGAGGGGCAGGAAGATGGGCACGAAGATGATGATGATCTCGGTCCACTCGAGCGGCCAGCCGAGCAGGAAGATGATCAGCTGGGCGAGGATGAGGAAGGTCACCGGCGACAGGTCGAGCGAGAGCACCCACTCCTCGATCAGCTTGTCGCCGCCGAGGTAGGAGAAGACGCTGGAGAAGGTCCAGGAGCCGATGAACAGGTAGATCACCATCGCCGAGGTGCGGGCGGTGAGGAACACCGATTCCCGCAGCCGGTCCCAGGTCAGTGCGCGGTAGGCGGCCGCCAGCACCAGCGCGCCGAGCGCCCCCACCGCCGCCGCTTCCGAGGGGGTGGCGAGGCCGAACAGAATGGCGCCCAAGACCGAGGTGATGAGGAGCGCGAGCGGGAAGAAGGAGGTCAAGAGCCGGAGGAACACCTCCCAGAAGCTCACCTGCATCTCCTCCTTGGAGACCTTGGGCGCGAGGCTCGGATTGATGATCGCCCGGCCGATCACGTAGAGCACATAGAGGCCGGCGAGGATGAAGCCCGGGAACAGCGCCGCCGCATAGAGGCGCACCACCGAGATGCTGGAGGTGGCGGCGTAGACGATCAGCATGATCGAGGGCGGGATCAGGATGCCGAGGGTGCCGCCCGCGCAGATCACGCCGGAGGCGAGCCGCTGGTTGTAGCCCGCCTTCAGCATCGGCGGCAGGGCGAGCAGCCCCATCAGCGTCACCACGGCGCCGACGATGCCGGTCGCGGTGGCGAACAGGGCGCAGGTGATGAGGGCGGCCACCGCCATCGAGGCCGGCACCCGTCGCGCCGCCAGCTGGATCGAGAAGAACAGCCGATCGAGGATGTCCGCCCGTTCGACGATGTAGCCCATGAACAGGAACAGGGGGACCGCCACCAGCACGTCGTTGGCCATGATGTCGTAGGTGTTCTGGACCAGCAGATTGAACAGCCGGTCCCCCATGGCGTAGTAGCCGAAGAACACCGCCATCGCCACCAGGGTGAAGGCCACCGGAAACCCGAGCAGGATGGCGAAAATGAACAGCCCCATCATCAACAGGGCCACCTGGGCGTCGGTCATCGGCCGCCCTCCGCCTCCATCGGCTGACCGCCGGCCGCCGCGAGGCGCTTGCGCGCCTCCTCCTCGAGGATCGCCCGCTCGATCTCCTCCACGTCATGGGGCCGGAGCGGCCACTCCCCGGTGCGGATACAACGGATGCAGCGCACGATCTCGTAGATGCCCTGCAGGAACAACAGCGCCCCGGCGATGGGGATGAGGGTCTTCATGGGATAGATCGGGATCATCGCCGGGCTGAAGATGGACACCTCCCCATACCGCCACGACAGCCGCGCGAAATAGTATCCGGCATAGAACAGGGCGGCCGCGCCGGGCAGGTAGAACAGGAGATAGAGGGCGAGGTCCACCGCCGCCTGGGTGCGCGGCCGCCACAAGCGGTAGATGAAGTCGCCGCGCACCATGCCGTCGCGGGAGACCGTATAGGGCCCCGCCATCAGGAACAGCGCCCCGTACATCATGTACATGATGTCGTAGGACCACTGGGTCGGGGCGTTGAGCGCATAGCGCATGAACACCTCGAAGGAGACCCCGAAGGTCAGGATCAGGATGCACCAGGCGAACGCCTTGCCGACCCAGGTGCTGAGCGTGTTGATGAACAGGAGCAGCCGATCCACCCTTTCTCCTCCCCGGCGTCGCCGCCGCCCGCGCTATGTAGCCGCCCAAGACGCCCGCGGCCAGACCGGCGATGGGCCCGCCGTCACCCCGACACGACGGCGGGGCGGAAAAGCCCGCCCCGCCCGCCGCGCCGAAGCCCGGCGCCGCCGCTTTAGAACGGCAGCTTGCCGAAGTAATACTCGTAGGCGAGCTTGTAGTCGGCCTGGTTGTAGTAGAGGTAGCCCATCACCCGCTTCGCCCAGGCCAGCTGGGAGTCGACCACCTTCTTGAAGAAGGGATCCTGGTTGAGGTCGGCCAGCACCTCGTCCCAGGCCTTGAGCTGGGCTTCGAACACGTCCTTGGGCGTGCGGTAGACCTGCACCCCGTACTGCTCCTGCAGCACGATGAAGTCCTTGGAGTACTGGTCCATCGCCGTCGCGTAGTTGGCGGTGCTGGCCGCCTCCGCCGCGTAGCGCAGGATCGCCTTGTGCTCGTCGGGCAGCGAATTGTACTTGTCCTTGTTGAAGATGATCTCGAAGTACTCGTTGGCCTGATGGTAGCTGCCCATCATGTAGACCTTGCGCACGTCGTGGGCGCCGAAGCGCATGTCGGAGGTCGGGTTGTTGAACTCGAAGGCGTCGATGACCCCGCGCTCCAGCGCCGGCACGATCTCGCCGCCCGGCAGCTGCACCACCGACATGCCCAGCTTCTGCATCACCTGGGTGGCGAGGCCCACCGTGCGGTACTTGAGGCCGCGCAGATCCTCCACGCTTTCGACCCGCTTGGAGAACCAGCCGAGCGGCTGGGTCGGCATGGGCATGGCGAAAAAGCCGACCAGGTTGAGCCCCAGCATCTCGTGGAGCTCGTTGTAGAGCTCGAGGCCGCCGCCCTTGTAGATCCAGGCCAGCCCCTCCTGGGCGGTGAAGCCGAACACCGGGCCGGTGCCGAACAGCGAGGCGGCCGGATGCTTGCCGTACCAGTAGGCGGTGACCCAGTGACCGCCGTCCAGAATACCGTCGTTGACCGCGTCCATCACCGAAAACGGCTTCACCACCGCGCCCGCGACCAAATACTCGATGCGCAGGCGGCCGCCCGCCATTTCGTTGACGCGATCCACATACTCGAGGGCGAAGTCGTTGAAGATGTCGGTCGGGCCCCAAGCGCCCTGCATCTTCAAGACCACGGTCTGCGCCCGGCTCACCTGGGGCATGGCGACGCTCGCCGCGCCCGCGGCCACCGCCGTGGTGGCGGTGCGCTTGAGGAAGCGCCGGCGCGTGACCTTCTCGCCGTTCTCGATCACCTTCTCAACGACGCGCACCTTGGTTCCCGTCGACATGCTCACGGCCTCCCTCGGCTCGCTTGGTACAAAGGGCTCCTAGCACAAAACGCGCGCCGCGCCAGCCTCATGGGCGCGCCGCCGCGCCCCGCATAGCACGGAATTCCGCATGGCGGGAAGATCGCCGCATGCCAATGCGGAGCGCCGCCAGCCAACCTTCCCGCGCCGGAGCGTCCCTGCGTCGCTTGCGATGCGGCTTCGCTGCGCCAGATTGGCAGCCAGGGGAGCGAAGGTGATCGCATGACCGTTCTCGCCTGGATCCTGTACCTGCTGGTGGCCCTCGTCGTCGCCGGCTTCCTGCTCTGGCCGCTGTTGCGGCGCCGTTCCGCCCATCTCAGCCGCCGCGAGGCGGAGCTCGCGCTCGCCCGCCAGCAGCTCGCCGAAATCGCCCGCGACCGCGAGCTCGGCTTGATCGACGACGCGGCGGCGCGGGCCGCCGAACTCGAGATCAAGCGCCGCATGCTCAAGCTCGCCGAGGAGGGCGAGGAGGGCGAGCCCTCCCGGGCGCGGCCGGCGCTGGTGGTGGCGGCGGCATTGTTGGTGCCGCTGCTCGGCGGCGCCCTCTACGCCTCGCTCGGCCGGCCGCAACTCCAACAGCTGCCCTGGCTCGCCAAGGAGCTGCCCAAGGGGCCGGATCTGGCCGCCCAGCGCGAACAGCAGCGCCAGCTCATGGAGATGGCGGCGCGGCTCGAAGGCGAGCTCCAGCAGGATCCCGAGGACGCCGACCGCTGGCTGTTGCTCGCCCGCACCCGCATGGCGCTCAAACGCCATCGCGACGCCGCCAACGCCTTCCAGCAGGTGCTCAACCTCGACCCCGAGCGCCCGGGAGTGCGCGCCGCCCTCGGCGAGGCCCTGACGCTTGCCGGCGAGGGCTATGTCACCCCCGCCGCGAGGCGGCTGTTCGAGGCCGAGCTCGCGCGCAACCCCGCCGATCCGCGCGCCCGCTTCTACCTCGCCCTCGCCGCCGAACAGGCGGGCAAGTTCCGCGAGGCCCTCGACGGCTATCTGGACCTCGGCCGCGATTCCACCGCCGACGCGCCCTGGCTGCCCCAGCTGCGCGAGCGCATCCGCGTCGTCGCCATGCAGATCGGCGAGAATCCGGAGCCGCTCTTGGCCCAGGTGGGCAACGCCGCCCCGGCGGTCCAGGCCGACGGCGAGCTCGCGCTTCCGCCCGAACAGCGGGCGATGGTGGAGGGGATGGTGGAACGGTTGCGCGCCCGGCTCGAGGACGAGCCGGAGGATCTCGAGGGCTGGCGGATGCTGGCGCGCTCCTACTGGGTGCTGGGGCGCAGGGATGAGGCGATCGCGATCTACCGCGACCTCGCCGCCCGTCAGCCCCAGCAGGTGGAGGCCCAGCTCGACTACGCCTTCGCGCTCCTGGAAGCGGGCGAGGGCCGCGGCGGGCTGCCCGAGGAGGCGGTGGCCGCCTTCGAGCGGGTGCTCGCGCTCGATGCCGAACAGCCCGACGCGCTTTTCTATCTCGGCGTGGCCGCCTTCGAGCGCGGCGACCGGGAGGCGGCGGTGGCGCTCTGGCGCCGGCTCGTGGAACGGCTGCCCGAGGACGATCCCCGCCGCCAACAGCTCGAACGCCAGCTCGACGCCCTGGGCTCCTGAACGTCCCCAGGAGCGGCCCGCCCGCCGCGCCGCCGCCGCGGCCAGGCGGAGGCGCATGGCCACGAGCCAATTCCACCGGCGGTGTGATGTGGGCCGTTTTGTGTTAAACTCCATGCGGAGCTGGAGGCACCTCTGTCGCGGTGGGGACGGAGGTGGGTGATGGTTGTCTTCTCCCATCCGGAATTCCGGGACCACGAGGAGGTCCGCTTTCTCCATGATGCCCGGAGCGGGCTCAGGGCCGTGATCGCCATCCACAGCACCCTGCTCGGCCCGGCGCTCGGCGGCTGCCGCATGTGGCCCTATGCGAGTGAGGCCGAGGCGCTCTCAGACGCCCTGCGCCTGTCCTGGGCCATGACCCTGAAGGCGGCCATGGCGGGGCTCAGGCTCGGCGGCGGCAAGAGTGTCATCCTGGGCGATCCGAAACGGGACAAAACCCCGGAGCTGCTGCGCGCCTTCGGGCGCGAGGTGGAGCGCATGGGCGGCCGCTATTACACCGGCGAGGATGTGGGAATGTCGCCGGAGGACATGGCGGTGGCGGGCGAGGCGACCCGATATGTGCTCGGCAAGCCGGGGCAGGGAAGCTCCGGCGATCCCTCCCCCTTCACCGCCCGCGGTGTGCTCGCCGGCATCGAGGTGGCGGTGCGCCATCGGCTCGGGCGCGGGGAGCTCTGCGGCCTTAAGGTGGCGGTGCAGGGTCTCGGCCATGTGGGCATGGCGTTGTGCGCGCTCCTGCACGAGCGCGGCGCGCGGCTTTGGGTTGCGGATCTCGACCGGGACAAGGTGGCGGACGCCCGCCGTCGCTTCGGCGCCGAGGTGGTGCCGCCCGAGCGGGTGCAGGCCTTGGATGTGGACGTCTTCAGCCCCTGCGCGCTCGGCGGCGTCCTCAACGCCGAGACCATCCCCGAGCTCGGCTGCAGGGTGGTCGCCGGCTCGGCGAACAACCAGCTCGCCACCCCCGCGGACGGCCGGCGTCTCCACGAGCGCGGCATCCTCTACGCACCGGACTATGTGATCAACGCGGGCGGGCTCATCAACATCGCCCAGGAGCTGCACCCCGAGGGCTACGACCGGGCCCGCGCGCTCGCCGCCCTCGAGGTGATCCCAAGGCGCCTTCAGGCCGTCTTCCGCCGCGCCGAGGCGGAGGGCCGGCCGCCCGCGGAGGTGGCCGATGCCATGGCCGCCGAGATGCTGAGCGCCGCGGCCCGCTCCCGGGCGGCGTGAGGGCTAGCGGTCGAACTGGGGGTCCACCGGCACCCGCAGCGCCTGGGCGAGCCGGTTGGTCTCGGCCGCCGTCGCCACCACCGCGAGCAGCTCGCCGTACATCGCATCGCTCATGCCCTTGGCGCGGGCCGAGCGGGTGTGGCTGGCGATGCAGTATTCGCAGCCGTGGGCGATGCTGACCGCGAGATAGATCAGCTCCTTGGTGAGCGGATCGAGCGCTCCCGGCGCCATCACCTCCTTGAGCTGCTCCCACACCCGCTTGAGGGTGGGGGGATGGACCGCGAGCGCCTTCCAGAAGTTGTTGACGTCGGGCACGCCCCGGCTCGCCTTGATGTCGTCGAACACCGCCCGCACCTCGGGCGGGGCCTCCTCATAGGCGATCAGCTTGGCCATCCGCACGCCTCCCTTGCGCGCAACCCCGCGCCTTAGAGCAGATCCCGCAGGGCCGCGACAAGCGGCGCGTCGGCGGGCGGCATCGGCAGTCGCCCGAGCTCGCCCGGCCGCACCCAGCGCAGCTCCTGGCCCTCGCGGGGACGGGCGATCCCCCGCCACACCCGGCAGACGAACAGGGGCATGAGCAGGTGATGGTCGGGATAGCGGTGGGAGGCGAAGGTGAGCGGGGCGAGGCAGCTCTCCTCGGTGTCGATGCCGAGCTCCTCGCGCAGCTCCCGCACAAGCGCCGCCTCCGGGCTCTCGCCCGGCCTCAGCTTGCCGCCCGGGAACTCCCACAGCCCGGCCAGCGGCCGGCCTTCGGGCCGGCGCGCCACCAGCACCCGGCCGTCGGCGTCGACCAGCGCGCAGGCCACCACCAGCAGCAGGTCAACTCCGGTAGCCGGCATTGATGTCGATGTAGCGATGGGTGAGATCGCAGGTCCACACCCGGGCCCGCCCGGGGCCGAGGCCGACGTCGATCTCGAGGAGGATCTCGCGGCCGGCCAGATGCGCGGCCACCGGCGCCTCGTCCAGATCCGGCACCGCCGCACCGCCGCGCGCCACCTCGTGGCCGCCGAAGGCGATCCGCACCCGCTCCGGTTCGAGCGGCTCGCCGGCCTTGCCCACCGCCGCCACCACCCGGCCCCAGTTGGCGTCGCCGGCGGCGATGGCGGTCTTGACCAGGGGCGAGTTGGCCACCGCCATGGCGATCCGGCGCGCGGCGGCGTCGCTCGCGGCCCCGCGCACCCGGATCTCGACGAGCTTCTCCGCCCCCTCCCCGTCGCGCACGACAAGCCGGGCGAGCTCCTGGCTCACCTCCGCCAACGCACGGGCGAAGGCGTCGCGAAGCCGTCGCTCCGCCCGCCTCCTTCCGGTTGCGAACAACAGCACCATGTCCGAGGTGGAGGTGTCGCCGTCGACGGTGATGGCGTGGAAGCTGTCCTCCGCCGCCTCCCGCAAGAGCATCTGCAGCGTCTGCGGCGAAAGCTCCAGGTCCGTGAACAGAAAGGCGAGCATGGTCGCCATGTTGGGCGCGATCATCCCCGAGCCCTTGGCGATGCCGACCAGCAGCGGCCCCTCCGCCTCGCTTCCGCCCGCGCCGTCGATGCGCCGGAAGGCGATCTTGGGGAAGGTGTCGGTGGTGAGGATCGCCCGCGCGAACGCCGCGCCTCCTTCCGGCGCGAGTGCTTGGGCCAGCGTCGGCACCGCCGCCTCGATCCGCTCCACGGGAAGCCGCTCGCCGATCACCCCGGTCGAGGCGATCAACACCTCCTCCGGCGCGACGCCGAGCGCTTGCGCCACCGCGAGCGCCTCCCGCCGCACCGCCTCATCCCCTTCCCGACCCCGGAAGACGTTGGCGTTGCCGGCGTTGACCAGAAGCGCCCGGGCCCGGCCGCGGGCCACACAGGCCCGGCACCAGGGGATCGGGTGGCCGGGGAGCATGGAGCGGGTGAACAGGCCAGCCACCGCGGTGCCGGGAGCGAAGGCGGCCAGGGCGAGATCGAGTCGGTCCCGGTAGCGGATGCCGGCGGCGGCGGCCGCAAACCGCACGCCCGGCAGCGCCGGCGGATCGGGGATGACCGCCGGTGCAAGCGGGGAGCGCGGCATCGCCGCCATCCGCTACTCCCCGCCGTCCCCGGCCCCGGCCGCCAGGGCCTCGGGGAAGCGCTCGATCGCCGCCCCCTCGCGCAGGGATTCGATGAGGGAGCGGATCGCCGCGCGCGCCACCTGCAGGCGCAGCTCCCCCTCCACCTCCTCGAAGGCGGGCACCGTGCTGCGCTTGTCCTCGAGCCGGATCACGTGCCAACCGAAGCGCGTCTGCACCGGGGTGCGGGTGTATTCGCCCGGCTCGAGAGCGAAGGCGGCGGTCGCGAATTCGGTCACCAGCTGCTCCCGCTGCACCCAGCCGAGATCCCCGCCCTGCGCCGCCGAGGGGCCGGTGGAACGCTCGCGGGCCAGGCTTGCGAAGTCCGCACCGCCATCGAGCGCCTCGATCACCGCCCGCGCCTCCTCCTCGGTGGCCACCAGGATGTGCGAAAGGCGCGCCTCCTCGACCTGGAATTCCGGCTGGTCCTTGAGCTCCTCGTAGAGGCGGGCGAGCTTGTCCGGCGTCGAGGCCTCGCGCACCACCCGCTCCAACAACGCCTCCCTGAGCACCGCCGCCCGGGCCCGGGCGAGCTCGGCGCGCACCCCGGGATCCTCGGCAAGCCCCCGACGCTCCGCCTCCGCCCGCAACAGCTCGTCGTCGATCACCCGCTCGAGCAACGGCGCGAGCAGCGATTCCATCGGCAGCTGCCGGTACTGCTCGGGCAGCTCCTCATAGGCGCGCAACACCGCCGTCTTGCGGATGTCCACCCCATCCACCCGCGCCACCACCGGGTCCTCCGCGGCCGGAACCGCCCCGCCGGACAGCAGGAGCAACACCGCAATCCCCAAGGCGCTGAGCCTCATGATCGATCTCCTGAGCGGCGTGCGGGAATCGAGCAGGCGTCCTGCCACAGACCGTTCCAGGAACAGGCGACGGCCCCGCCTCCATCCCGCCTTCATCCGGCCAAGTGGACCACCAGAAGCCGCAAGACAAGGCCGGCGGTGGGACCCGGGCGCGATCTGCGGGGATCCCAGCCCGCTTGCCGGAGCCGCGCCAGGCTGAAGCGGGCGAGCACGCGCACCGCCCCCAGATGGCCCCACCGCGGCGCCCCACCCGCCGCCGCCAACTCCGCCTCCGCACGCGCCGCCAGCATCGCCACCGCCCGGCAGAGCGCCTCCTCCTCACCTCCGGCCGCCAGCGCCCTAAGGCTCCGCACCGGCGCCACCAGCTCCTCCGGCACCACGGCGATTCCCAATCGCGCATACCACGGTGCCGAGCGCAGCAATCCGGTCACACCATAGGCGGTGCCGAGCCGCTCCGCCCAAGCGAGCTCGCCGGCCGCTGGCCCGTCCTGGCGAAGGCCCAGCAGCAGGCGGTGCAGCCGGCCGGAGGTGGCGCGGGCGAAGGACCAGAAGGCCTTTTGGTCGTCGAAGCGCCTTTGGAGCAGGAGCCTCTCGCGGGCGTCGATCAGCGCCAACAGCTCGGAACACAGCCCGGCGTCGGTGGCGAGAGGGGCCTTGAGGGCATCCAGGGCGGGATGGCCGGACGCTGCGCCGCGTGCCGCCCGCTCGATGGCCTCCCGCCACCACTGGAAGCGGACCAGCGCCACCATTTCCTCGCTGGCGGCACGATAGGCGCCGACGAGTTCGGCGTTGAGCCAGAGCAGCGCGGCCATGGCGCTGCGGGCGGGCTCCGGGGCGAGCAGCGCAAGAAGCGCCCGCTCCGGATCGGCGTGGCGGGCCCGGTCGATCAACAGGGGCAGCATCGGGAAGCCCTCGGGCCGACGCGCCGGTCCCATCCCCTCCCTCCGCGGGCCCGCCCGGGATGCCGATCACTCCCGGCAGCTTGCCTCCAGGCCGGCCTCGGGGTAAGCAGCCTCGGGGAGGTCGGGTCATGCTGGGAGCGCTCGCAGCGGCCGCCCTCGCGTTCGTGATCGCGAGCCTTATGCCGCTTGCGGCACCGCGATCCGGGGAGGATCTCGCCCGGGCACGGGAGCTTATGGTCCAGTTCGTCGAAGCGGAGGCGCGGGCCGCGGCCGAGGTGACCGGGATCGAGGTCCTGGATGCGCGGGTGCTGCAGGCGATGCGGGAGGTGCCGCGGCACGCCTTCCTGCCCGAGGAGCTGTGGCGGTACGCCTATCTGCCCCAACCGCTTCCGGTCCACCCGGAACAGAACCTCGCCGCTCCCTTCCTCGCCGCCCTCATGCTCCACCTCGCCGCGCCGCGCCCGGAGGACGTGGTGTTCGAGACCGGCACCGACGTCGGCTACCAGGCCGCGCTCGCCGCCCGGCTGGCGCGACGGGTGTACAGCGTCGAGCTGATCCCCGAACTCGCCCGCTACGCCCGCGAACGGCTCGCCGCGCTCGGTTTCGACAATGTGGAGGTGCGCGAGGGGGACGGCTACTACGGCTGGCCGGAGAAGGCGCCCTTCGATGTGATCCTGATCAAGGAGGCGGTGCCGGATGTGCCCGAGCCCCTCTGGCGTCAGCTCGCCGAGGGCGGACGGCTGGTCGCCCCGATCGGCCCCGCGCTC
>JALSGW010000327.1 GCA_026982585.1 Alphaproteobacteria bacterium
AAGTCGCGCTCATGCTCCTGCCATCGGTCCGCACAGGTCGCGGGTCAAGCGGCCTTTGGGCTGCCGCGCGGAAGCAGCACCAGCCGTCCCCCTTCCAGGGCGAGTGCGATCTCGCCCCGTTTGAGCGCGAGCGCCTGGTCGCCGAAGAGCGTGCGCCGCCAGCCGCGCAGGGCGGGGACGTCGGGTTCGGGTTCCTGCGCGATGCGCTCGAGATCCTCGCCGGTCGCGATCAGCCGCGCCGCCACCCGATGCTCCCGGGCGCAATGTTTGAGCAACACCTTGAGCAGATCGACCAACGGACCGCCGTCCCGCACCGGCTCAGGCGGCGGATCGGGCAGGGCGTCCTCGGGAAGCGCCATCACCTTCCGGATCAGGGCCAGCACCTCCCGCATCGCCTCCGGGTCCAGCCGGATCCGGTCGAGGGCGCGCAGCGCGCTCGCATCCTGAGGCCGGACGCTTGCGAGCTCCAAAAGCAAATCATCGCGCAGCACGTGACCGCGCGGCACGTCCCGCTGTTGGGCACGGCGCTCGCGCCACGCCGCGAGCTCCCGCACGAGCCCCAGATAGCGGCGGTCCTTGGAGCGCAACTTCAGCCGCTGCCAGGCCTCCTCCGGAAGCGCGCGGTAGCGTGCCGGATCGAGCAGCTGCGCGAGCTCCTCCGCCATCCAGCTCTCGCGCCCAAGCGCCCGGATGCGTTCGCACAGCCGGTCGTAGACGTCGCGCAAATGCACCACATCGGCCAAGGCATAGCGGATCTGGGCCTCGCTCAGGGGACGCCGGCTCCAGTCGGTGACCCGAGCTCCCTTCTCGAGCTTGCGGCCGAGCAGACGCGCGACCAGGCTCTCGTAGGATACCGCATCCCCGAGCCCCACCACCATCGCCGCGATCTGGGTATCGAAGACGGGGCTCGGAAGCCGCCCGCCCATCAGCCTGTGGAAAATCTCGAGATCCTGGCGGGCGGCGTGGAAGACCTTGAGCACCCGCTCATCGGCCATCAGCTCGAGCAGGGGGCCAAGATCGAGGCCCGGGGCGAGGGCATCGACCACCACCGCCTCCCTCGAGGTGGCAAGCTGGACCAGGCACAGGCGCGGCCAGTAGGTACGCTCGCGCATGAACTCGGTGTCCACCGCCACACAAGGCTCCTCGCGCGCCCGCCCGATCCAATCCGCAAGCTCTCGGCTGCGGTCGATCCAATGGCCGCCCTTTGGGACCGACATCACCTCTCCGCCCCAGACCTTTCCGTGCCGCAGCCCTAGCGATCGCGCCCGTAGGCGACAAGCCCATGCAACCGGCCGCGGGACCGCGGCACGACGCACGCGGCCCCATATGACAAGAGCCCCGATCCGGGGCTCTCTCAGCGCGATGGCGCACGAGGACGGGAACGGCGGCTGGCGGCCCCCGCCCTCGTGATCGATCCTCAGGCCGCGAGCTTGCGCACTTCCTCGAAATTGGCGGTGGCCCGCTTGAACCACAGCTCCATCACCTGGCTCTGGGTCTTCAATCCCAGGTCCACCGCTTCCTTGAGGTCTTGAAAG
>JALSGW010000328.1 GCA_026982585.1 Alphaproteobacteria bacterium
GCAGCGCTGTCCCTTGCCGCCTCCCAAAACTCGACCAGGACCACCAGCTCCGCGCACCGCTTGGTCTGGACAAGGCTGTCATTGCCGTCGTCTACGCCCGTCTCCAGGCTCGGCAGCAGCGCCCGCACGGCCGCCTCCAGCTCCAGCCGCATGCGGCACAGACCCAACCAAGTGTTTGCGGGTGAAAGGCCTCCGTCACCTGCTCCCGCCAGTAGTCTGGCAGCTTCTCGGATGTTGGCCCGTGCCAGCGCCCTGCCCTCTTCCGCTCCAATGCACGGTCCGCTGCCGCCAGTTGGCCACACGGATCCTATCCTCGCCACCATCGTCCTGCTGTAGCCGTCCAGCCGGCCACCCTCCGAGGCCAGCATCATGCCGTGCGGGAAGGCGTGCGCACCGCCCCACGCCTCGGCCGTCGTCTCCAGCGCCGCCTTGACCGGGAACGGGTTCAGGCAGGCGTTGAGTATGAAGCCGAGGTGCAGCAGGTACACCCACCCTCTCCCGGTGCATTGGCGCCACTTTGCTGGCAACCGCGTCGTGCTCAAGATGTTTTGGTGGCGGGCTGATCCTGCTCCCGGAGCCGCGTGTACACTGACATACGCGCAGCCAGTGCAGTTGCCGAGCGCGTCAACGTCGTCTGCGCAGCCGCTCGACTGTGGGCCCTGCTCCGAGAGCACGGAGGCGCGGCAGGGGAAGTCCATGCGCTGGGTGCCCGAGGACAGGCTCTGAGCGAGGAGCAGCCGCCAGCGCGCCGTGCTGCTCAACCACACCGCGTGCCCGCGCGCGCGGGGCCGACTAGGAGGAGGCGGCGAAGCGCAATG
The DNA here is from genome assembly GCA_026982585.1 of Alphaproteobacteria bacterium. Taxonomy (GTDB): domain Bacteria; phylum Pseudomonadota; class Alphaproteobacteria; order Geminicoccales; family Geminicoccaceae; genus HRBIN39. The sequence continues at coordinate 819 of JALSGW010000328.1, forward strand.
CGGACGAGCTCAAGGTGCGCAAGGCGGCCGCGGTGGAGGCGGACCCAGACAAGCACCGGCGTCACGTTCGAGGTGGCGCACAAGCGCAGCTGGAGGATGCGCAAGGCGTGCAAACGCCACTGGTGCCCACTTTGCCTGCCCGACCCCGACGCAGGCTGACCGCACCGAGCTCGGCCAGCCGGGGAAGCGGCGGCGCAAGCAGACGCTCTGCCCCTCCCTCTTCCACGGCAGCGTCGTGGCGGACCTTCCCGGACAGCTGGGAACCAAGGGGCTCGCGACAAGACGCAGTGCCGGTGCGGCTCCGGCGGGCGCAAGTCCAGCAGCGGACCCACTCGAAACGCCCGCACACGGGGCGCCGGCTCGCCGCTAAACGACGCAATCGCCGCGCAGATCGCCCCTCGCCCCTCGCCCTGGACGACCTGCTGGGAAGGGGCCGGTCCCTCCCGCCACGCAGCAACTGTGAAGCGCTTGCGCTTGCGCGGCGCGGCGCGTGCCCTTTGGCTGTGAATCCGGGCGATAATCCCGGTGAGCCTGTTTCTCTCTCTCTCTCTCTCTCTTGTCGCAGAGAGATGGCGAGTGGCAGCCCGGCCAAGGCGGAGGCGGTGGAGCAGGGCGGCGGCGGCGGCGGCGCTGATGCCGCCTACCGTGCGTACCTGGAGGTGATGCGGGAGGCCCTCGCTCAGCATGGCAAGGCCGCGGACCACCTGCGGGCTTTG
>JALSGW010000329.1 GCA_026982585.1 Alphaproteobacteria bacterium
TGCCGCAGCCGGACTCCCCCACAAGCCCCACCGCCTCGCCGGGGCCGACGGTGAGATCCAGGTCGCTCACCGCGATCCGCTCCCGGCCCCGGACCCTATAGGCCACCGTGAGGCCCCGCACCTCCAGCATCGCCGGCTCGGCCGTCACCCTCGCCTCCCTCCTCAACGGGAAAGCTCGCGCAGACCGTCTGCGAGCATGTTGAAGCCCAAAACCAGGCTCGAGACGGCGAGCGCCGGCAACAGCAGGGCGTGGCCGGCGAAAGCGCCCATCGGCTGGGTCTCGGCGATCATGGCCCCCCAATCGGGGTCGGGCGGCGGCAGGCCGAGGCCGAGGAAGCCGAGGGTGGCGAGGGTGATGGTGGTGTAGCCGAGGCGCAGACAGGCATCGACCACGAGCGGCCCGCGGGCGTTGGGCAGGAGTTCGACGAGCAGGATATAGGCCTCGCGCTCGCCGCGGATCTGCGCCGCCGCCACATAGTCGCGGGTCTTGAGGTCCAGCACCAGGCCCCGCACGATGCGCATGATGCCCGGCGCCGAGGCGAAGGTCACCGCGAGCACGATGTTGAGCGGCGAGGGGCCGATGCGGGTGATCACGACGATGTAGAGGACCATCACCGGGAAGCTCAACAACAGATTGGCCAAGAAGGACAGCACCTCGTCCCAGATCCCGCCCCGGTAGCCGGCGAGCAGCCCCATGGCGATGCCCACCAGATAGGCCGAGAGCACCGCGAGCCCGGCCCACAGCAGAACCCGCCGCGCGCCCCACACCAGGCGCGCCAGCACATCCCGGCCCTTGGGGTCGGTGCCGAGCCAGAACACCGTCTCCCCGTCGGAGGCCACCGACAGGGGTGGTCGCAGGGGCTCAAGCGGCAGGTTGGGATCCAGAAGCGGCAGCACCGGCGCGAGCAGCGCCGCCGCCACCCAGAAGCCCACCAGAAACGCGCCCGCGACCAACAGCGGATGGCGGACCACGAACGCGAGCCCGCCGCCGCCCGCCTCAAGGGGTTCGCGCCGCGCCACCGTCAGCCCTCCCGGCCGAAACGGATCTTGGGGTTGAGGACCATGTAGCCGACATCGGAGATGAACTGCGAGGCCACCGCCACGAACACCGCCACCAGCGCGCAGGCCTCGATGAGGAAGATGTCGCCGAACACCGCGGCCTCGTACAACAGCGCGCCGAAGCCCTTGTAGGCGAAGAACACCTCCACCACGATCACCCCGGAGAGAAGCCAGTTGAGCTGCAGCACGATGACGGTGAAGGGGGCGATGAGGGCGTTGCGCAGGGCGTGCACCAGCACCACCCGCGCGCGCGGCAGCCCCTTGAGGATGGCGGTGCGCACATAGGGCGAGGCCATCACCTCCACCATCGAGGCCCGGGTCATGCGGGCCACATAGCCGAAGTCGTAGAGCACCAGCACCAGGACCGGCAGCACCAGCTCCTTGGGATCGAAGCCGGCGGTCATGGAGGAGGTGCCGGGCAGCCAGCCGAGCTTGAAGACGAACAGCAGGGTGAGGAACGCGGCGGAGGCG
>JALSGW010000330.1 GCA_026982585.1 Alphaproteobacteria bacterium
AGCGCGTCCACCGCCACGGCGGCGGAAAGGCTCGAATCGATCCCGCCCGAGAGGCCCAGCACCACCCCGGGGAAACGGTTCTTGTCCACATAGTCGCGCAGCCCGAGCACAAGCGCCCGGTAGATGGCCTCGAGCCGCTCCGGCGGCCGGTGCAGCTCGTGATCGCCGGCGGGCCGCCAGCGTCCCTCCCCGTCCCGGGCGAAGCGGCAGAGGAGCAGATGTTCCCGAAACGACGGGGCCTGGGCGCGGATGCGGCGTTCGGCGTCCAGCACAAAGGAGCCGCCGTCGAACACCAGCTCGTCCTGCCCGCCCACCTGGTTGACGTAGAGCAGCGGCAGGCCGGTCTCGGTGACGCGGGCCACCGCGTGTTGCAGGCGCACGTCCGGCTTGTCGATCTCGAAGGGCGATCCGTTCAGCACCACCAGCAGTTCCGCGGCGCTCTCCTCAAGCGCCTCCGCCACGTCCTCCACCCACATGTCCTCGCAGATCATGACCCCGAGCCGCACCGACTCGCCGTTGGCAAGCGAAAGCCGCACGGGACCGGGGACGGGACCGGCCGCGAACACCCGCAGTTCGTCGAACACCCCGTAGTTGGGCAGGGCGTGCTTGTCGACGCGCGCCCAGATCCGCCCGCCGTGGAGCACCAAGGCGGCGTTGGTGGGCTTGGCGGCGTCGCCCTCGCGCCAAGGGGCGCCGAACACCACCGCCGGACCGCCGTCCGCGGTCTCCCGGGCGAAGTCCTGCACGAGCGCGCGCACATAGTCGGTGAGCGCCGGTTTGAGGACCAGGTCCTCCGGCGGATAGCCCACGAGGGCGAGCTCCGGGAACACCACCAGATCGGCTCCCGCCTCCGCCGCGCGCCGCCGCCAGCTGCGCAGCCGGGCCAGGTTGCCGTCGAGGTCTCCCACCAGCGTGTCGATCTGGGCCAAAGCGATGCACAGTTGCGGGGCCACCGCCTGCTTCCTCCCGCTGCGCGGCCCGGCTAGAAGGGGGCGACCGCCAAACCCGTCCCACCCGAGGAGAGGCCGGCCGAGGTGGACAAGCCCAGCGCTTTCTGCACCCCGATCGCCGTCGCCGACTGCGGTAGCCGTTCCACCGCCTTGAAGCAACCGGGCATGGTGGCGGCGGCGCGGCGGGTCCGGCGGCGGATTGCCGGGCGGGAGAGCGGATGATGGCCACGATCGCCGTGGTGGGTGCCGGCATCGTCGGCGTCTCCTGCGCCTGGTTCCTCGCCCGGGACGGGCATCGGGTGGTGCTGTTCGATCCCGTCGATCCGGGCACCGCCACCTCCTTCGGCAATGCCGGGATTTTGAGTTTCAGCCATTGCCTGCCGGTGGGACATCCCGATCTGCTCAAACGGCTGCCCGCGCTCGTGCTGGGACGAGATCCCTTCTTCCGCATGCGCATGCGCGACCTCCCCCGGCTCACACCCTGGTTGTGGCGGTTTCTCGGGGCGAGCCGTCCCAAGGCCGCGCACCGCATCGCAGCACAGCTGGTGGCGCTGGTGCAGCGGGCGGAGGCGGCGCACCGGGAGATCACCGCGGCCTGTCGGCTCGAGCATCTGTGGCTTGAAGGAGGCTGGCTCAAGGCGGCCCGCGACCGCGCGCGGTTCCTCAAGGCGGTGCGGGCCGAACGCGCCGCCCTCGACCGGTTCGGCCTGCCCTACCGGGTGCTGGAGGGCGATGCGCTGCGGGAGCTGGAGCCGGCGCTGGATCCGCGCATCACGGTCGCCCTGCACCTGCCCGAGGAGGGCCGGGTGAGCGATCCTTATCGCTACACCCTCGGCATCTTCCGCGCCTTCGAGCGCAAGGGCGGTCGCTTCCTGCGCAGCCGGGTGCGGGCGCTGGTGCGGCGCCGGGGAGGCATCAGGGCGGTGGTGACCGAGAGCGGGGAGGAGATGGAAGCGGACGCGGTGGTGGTGGCGGCGGGAGTGTGGTCGGCCGGGCTCCTGGCGCCGCTCGGAGTCGCCCCGCCGCTCGTGGCGGAGCGCGGCTATCACGCCATGCTTCCCCATCCCGACGGGCCCCAGCTCCGCCGGGCGGTGCTGGCGCTCGAGGAGGGATTCGTGCTCGCCCCCATGAAGACCGGCGTGCGGCTCACCTCGGGGGTGGAACTCGCGCGGGCGGAGGCCCCGCCCACCTACGCCTGGCTGCGCGCGCGGGTGCGCCGGGTCGGCGAGGTGGTGCCCGGGCTGCGCCCGGATATTCAGAGCGAATGGATGGGCCATCGCCCGTCCCTGCCGGACAGCCTGCCGGCCATCGGCTGGGTCGCGGGCATCGAGGGCCTGCTCGCGGCCTTCGGCCACCATCATCTCGGCCTCACCCTGGGTCCGTTGACCGGACGGCTGATCGCGGATCTGGTGGCCGGCCGCGACCCCGGCCTGGAGCTCGCCCCCTACCGTCTGCCCCGATCCTTCCTCTGAGCCCTGCCGTTCCTGCATGGCGGCGATGCGGCCGCCGTCATGGGCAAGGCCGGCGGGAGGGGATAGAGTGGGCGCGATGCGTGAGACGGTGTCGGCCGGCCGAGCGGGCGCGTACGTCCGCGAGTTGTTCACCCCCAGACTGCAGGCGGCGCTCTGGATGACGGCGGCGGCGCTGGCCTTTGCCGCCATGATCCTGCTCGTGCGCATCCTCACCCAGCGATTGCACGTGTTCGAAGTGGTGTTCTTCCGCAACCTGTTCGGGCTTGCGGTCATGCTGCCGTGGCTGTGGCGGCGGGGCCGCACGGCGCTCGCCACCAGGCGCTTCCCCCTGCACCTGCTGCGCGCGGGACTCGGGCTTCTCGCCATGGTGCTCTGGTTCTGGTCGCTCGCGCTGTTGCCCCTCGCCGAGGCCACCGCACTCAGCTTCACCGCTCCGGTGATCGCGAGCCTGCTGGCTATGCCGCTTCTGGGCGAACCCTTTTCGCGCCACCGGATCCTCGCGCTGGTTGCCGCTTTCGCAGGGGCGCTGCTGATCCTCCGGCCCGGGGTGCAGGTGGTCGACCCCGCGGCGCTCTTGGCCTTGAGCACCGCGGTCGTGTGGGGGGCTTCCACGGTGCTCGTGAAAATGCTCGGACGCAGCGAGGATTCGGCGAGCATCGTCACCTGGATGGTGTTGCTGCTCTCGCCGTTGTCCCTGGGACTGGCGCTGCCCTTCTGGCGCACGCCGGAGCCCTGGGAGCTGGGACTCCTCCTTTTGCTTGGCGCGTTCGGCAGCTTCGGCCATTTCGGCCTCAGCCAGGCCCTCAAGCGGGCGGATGCCGGCTTCGTGGCGCCGTTCGATTATCTGCGGCTGCCGTTCGTCGCCTGGCTGGCCTGGCTGTTCCTGGGCGAGACGGTGGAGCTCTGGACCTGGCTGGGAGCGGCGTGCATCGCCGCAGCCGGCGCCTATGTGGTGCGGGGCGAGAGCGCGGCGGCGGGACGGCGGTGAGGCCGGGGTGGTGCGCGCCGGCCTGTGGATGACGCTCGCCGCCTTGCTGTTCGTCACCATGGGCGTGGTGACCAAAACCCTCGGCGCGCGGCTGCCGGCGGTGGAGATCGCCTTTTTCCGGGCGAGCCTCGGCTTTCTTCTGCTGCTGCCCCTCTACCGCCGCGCCGGTCTGCACCTCCTCACCACCCCCAACAAGCCGCTCCTGCTGCTCAGGGCGCTGCTGGGCTCGGCCGCCATGCTCGCGGGGTTCTATGCGGTGGTGCATCTGCCGCTCGCCGAAGCCACGGCCCTCGGGTTCACCAAACCGCTGTTCCTGGTGGTGCTGGCGGGGATCGTGCTCGGCGAGCGGGTGACCCGGATCCGCACCGCGGCCTTGATCGCCGGGTTCGTCGGGGTGCTGGTGATGCTGCGGCCGGGAAGCGAGGCCTTCGCGCCCGCGGCCTTCGTCGCCCTGCTGGGCGCCCTGTGCGCGGCGGCGGTGGGGGTGCTGGTGCGCCGGTTGGTGGCGTTGGAACCGCCCCATGTGCTGCTCTTCTGGCTGGGTCTGGTCAGCGCGCCCCTCACCCTGGCGCTCGCCCTGCCGGTGTGGGTGGCGCCGGCGGGTGCGGAATGGGCGGGGCTTCTCCTCGTGGGAGCGCTCGGAACCCTCTCCCAGCTCGCCCTCATGCGCGCCTACCGGCTCGCGGAAGCGAGCGCACTGGCCCCGTTCGACTACCTCCGCCTGCCCTTCGCCGCACTCTACGGATGGTGGCTGTTCGGGGAGTGGCCGGATGCGGCGGCGCTTTCGGGCGCGGGCCTGATCGTCCTCGCCACCCTGGTGCTGGCGCTCGGATCCCGCCGCGAGACGGTCCTGGACCGGGCCCCATCGCACCGGCCCGCCGAGCTGGCCGCGGGCGAGCGGAGCGGAAGATCCCGGCCGGACGGCGGCGGCGCGGTGGTCAGCTCCCCTCCGCCGGGCGGCCGTTGAGCCGGCTGATGAGGGCGGCGAGGGCGGGGGAGAGCCGCACCGGATAATTGTGTGCGCGCTCGAGCCCGCGCAGCTCCGGGGGCAGGCTCGCGAGCCCGGCCGCCAGGCGCTCGCGGATCCGCTCCAGCGAAGGCAAGGGTTCGAGCAGCCGCCCCTCCCGCATCACCGGCACGAGCAGCGGCCTGCCCTCCACCTCCTCCCCCTCGAGCGCGATCACATCCTCCACCATCCGGCCCGCGCCGTCGAAGCGGCGGTAGAGCTGCTTGCGCCCCGGCAGGGTGGCCTTGCCCTCGGAACGCTTGCGGCGGGCGCGCCCGGCGTACTCCATGAGCTTGTAGGCGCAATCCAGCGCGGCGCAGTCGCTCGCGGTGGTGAGGCTGGTGCCGATGCCATAGCCGTCGATCGGCACCCCTTGCTGGCGATGGCGGCGGATCAACCATTCGTCGATGCCGCCGCTCGCGAAGATCTGCACCTCCGTGAGGCCCCCGGCATCGAGGATCCGGCGCACCTTGAAGGCGTGTTCGGCGAGGTCGCCGGAATCGATGCGCACGCCCCGCAGCGGAATGCCCTCCCGGGCGAGCCGGGGGGCGAGCTCCACCACCTTCCGCGCCGCCTCCTCGGTGTCGTAGGTGTCGATCAGGAGCACCACCGCCTGCGGCCTGGCCCGGGCGAAGGCGAGGAAGGCCTCGACCTCGTCCTCGTGGGCCTGGATGAAGGAATGCGCCATGGTGCCGAAGATGGGGATGCCGAATTCCGGCTCGGCGGGGATGGTGGCGGTGCCGGCGAAGCCGCTGATATAGGCGGCCCGTGCCGCAAGCAGGCCCGCTTCGGCTCCATGCGCCCGGCGCAGGCCGAAATCGACCAGGGTGCGCCCCTCGGCCGCCAGCACCATGCGCACCGCCTTGGAGGCGATCAGGATCTGGAAATGCAGAAGGTTGATGATGCGGGTCTCGAGCAGCTGCGCCTCCGGCAGAGGTGCTGTGAGCCGCAGCACCGGCTCGCCGGCGAAGAAGATCGTCCCTTCCGGCAAGGCCTCCACGTCGCCGGTGAACCGAAAGGCCCGCAGCCGCTCCAGGGTGCGTTCGGGAAAACGCCCGCTCTCCCTGAGCCAGGACAGCTCGCGCGGCCCGAAACGCGCCTGCTGGAGATAGCGCAGCACCTGTTCCAGGCCGGCGGCGACGAAGAAGTTGCGGTTGTCGGGCAGCTTGCGGACGAAGAACTCGAAGGTGGCGGGCTGGGTCATGCCCGCCTCGAGATAGGCGTCGTACATGTTGAGCTCGTAGAGGTCGGTGAGCAGAGGCGTGGTGGCGATGTCGAACCCGTAGAGCGACGCCTCCTCTGCCATCACCCCTGCCTCCTTCATTCCGATTCCTCCTCGCTCGGCGGCGCCGCCCGCAAGGCGGCCACCACGTCCTCGTCGCTGGTCTGGCTGAAATCCTCGTAGAACTGCCCGACGGCGGAAAACCAGGAGGGGGTGGCAAGACACACCACCTCGTCGGCCTCCTCCCGCAGACGCGCGAGGGTGTCGGGCGGAGCCACCGGCACCGCCAGCACCACCCGCTCCGGTCGCTTGCGGCGCACCGCCCGCAACGCCGCCCGCATGCTGGCTCCGGTGGCCACCCCGTCGTCGACCACGATCGCCGTCCGCCCCTGCACCGGCGCCGGCCGCCGCCCGGCCAGGTAGCGCTCGCGGCGGCGCCCGATCTCCTCGAGCTCACGCGCGCTCGCCTGCGCGAAATAATCCTCGCCGGCCCCGGTCAGCCGCATCACCTCGGCGTTGACGACCCGCTCCGGCTGTTCGCCGTTGGCCACCGCGCCGAGCGCCAGCTCGGGCTGGTCCGGCGCGCCCACCTTGCGCACCATGACCAGATCCAAGGGACATCCCAGCGCCTTGGCGATCTCGAGCCCCACCGGCACGCCGCCGCGCGGCAGGGCCAACACCACTGCGGGCGGACGCACCCGTTCCCGCAGGCGGGCGGCGAGCAGGGCTCCGGCCTCGGAACGATCGCGAAAACGCACGGCCATCCAACTCCCATCGGCCGTCCCCGCACCGGGCGCGGGGAGCGGCCTCGCCGGTTGCGGAGCCGGGCGGCAGCCCGGTCTTGCCTTGCCGGCGCCGCTGGCGCTTCTTTCGCCCAGAGCGCGCCGCAAGCCAACCGCCGGGAGGACCTGCCGTGCTCCGGCTTTACCATTTGCCCCTTTGCCCCTTCAGCCGCAAGATCCGCCTTGCGCTGGCCGAGAAGGGCCTCGCCTTCGAACCCGTCGAGGTGGAGCCCTGGCGGGCCGGCGAGGCCTTCTACGACCTCAACCCGGCCGGCGAAGTGCCGGTGCTCCTGGACGGCGAGCTGGTGCTCTGCGACAGCAACGCGATTGCGGAGTATCTGGAGGAGGCCTATCCGGAACCCTCCCTCTACGGCACCCAACTCGCCCAGCGGGCCGAGACGCGGCGGCTCGTCTTCTGGTTCGATGTCAAGTTCCGCCAGGAGGTCACCGACCCGCTGTTCGGCGAGAAGCTGCTCAAGCGCCTCAAACGGGCCGGCACCCCGGATTCCGAGCGGTTGCGGCGGGGGGCGGCGAACCTCCACCACCATCTGCGCTATATCGGCGCGCTCTACGAGGTGCGGCGCTGGCTTGCCGGAGACGAGCTCAGCATGGCCGATCTCGCGGCCGCGGCGCATCTGTCCGTGCTCGACTATCTGGGCGCGGTGCCCTGGGAGGCGCACGAGGCGGCCCGGGACTGGTATGCCCGGGTGAAATCGCGGCCGAGCTTCCGGCCCCTGCTCACCGACCGGGTGGTCGGCATCCGGCCGCCCCCGCACTACGAGGATCTGGACTTCTGAGGGCGGGCGGCGGCTCGACAGGGCGCAGCGCGATCACCATTTGCCGGCCATGAGGCTCGAGGAGGAGCTGCGCGCGCGCGCCCGCGAGCTCGGGTTCGACGAGCTGCGCATCACCCGCGCCCATTTGCCGCGCGAGGTGCGGGCGGGCTTCCGCGCCTTCGTGCGCGCCGGCATCGCGGGCGACATGAGCTGGCTGGTGGCCCGGCCGCAGCTGCGCGAACACCCTCGAGCGCTGTGGCCGGAGGCGCGCAGCGCGGTGGTGGTGGGGGTGAACTACGGACCGGAGCGGGATCCCCGCAGCGAGCTCGCGCGGCCGGATCGGGGCTACATCGCCCTTTACGCCCGAAGGCGCGACTATCACCTGGTGCTCAAGGGGCGGCTCAAGCAGCTCGCCGGCTGGCTCGCCGCGCGCAGCGGCGCGGAGGTGCGGCTGTTCGTGGACACCGCGCCGGTGCTCGAAAAACCCCTCGCCCACCAGGCCGGTCTGGGCTGGCAGGGCAAGCACACCAACCTGGTCTCGCGTCGCTACGGATCCTGGCTGTTCCTGGGCGGGCTGTTGACCGATCTGGACCTCGCGCCCGATCCGCCCGAGCCGGACCGCTGCGGGCGTTGCCACAGGTGCATGGACGTCTGTCCCACGGGCGCCATCCCCGCGCCCTACCGCCTCGATCCAAGACGCTGCATCGCCTACCTCACCATCGAGCACAAGGGGCCGATCCCCCGCGAGCTGCGCCCGCTGGTCGGCAACCGCGTCTTCGGCTGCGACGACTGTCTGCTCGTCTGCCCCTGGAACAAGTTCGCGCGCCGGAGCCGGGAGGCCAAACTGGCGCTCCGGGAGGATCTGTCCGAACCGTCCCTGGCCGAACTGCTGGAGCTCGACGAGCCGGCGTACCGGCGGCGCTTCGCCCGCACGCCGCTGCGCCGCACCGGACATGTCCGGTTCCTGCGCAACGTCCTGATTGCCGCCGGCAACAGCGGATGCCACCGGCTCGCCCCTCTCGTGCGCAGACATCTCGACCATCCCGACCCGGTGGTGCGCGGTGCTGCGGTGTGGGCCTATGGTCGGCTCGCCGGGGCCGCCGCGCGCAGCGAGGCTCTGCAGCGGATGGAAACGGAGCCGGATCCGGATGTGCGGGAGGAGTGGCGCGCGCTTGCCGGCCAACCGGCGCGCGAGGTTGGCGATGCGGTCGTGGAGCTGGGCGCCTCTTCGCCCGGAGCACCGCTGGAGGCGGACCGATGCGGGTGATGGGAATCGTGGGCTACAAGAACAACGGCAAGACCACCCTGGTGGTGCGGCTGGTGGCGCATTTGCGCGCGCGCGGGCTTCGGGTTTCCACCGTCAAACACGCCCACCACAGCGTGGACATCGACCGGCCCGGCAAGGACAGCTACCGTCACCGGGAGGCGGGGGCGGTGGAGACGGTGCTGGCCACCTCCCGGCGCTGGGCGCTCGTGCACGAGCTGCGGGATGAGGAGGAGCCCGGCCTCGAGGCCCTGCTCGCCCGCATGACCCCGGTCGATCTGGTGCTGGTGGAAGGGTTCAAGGCCTTCCCCCATCCCAAGCTCGAGGTGCACCGCAAGGCCGCCGGCACGCCGCTGATCGCCGAGCGCGATCCCACCGTGCGCGGGGTGGCCAGCGACGAACCCCTGCCCGGCCTGGCGCTGCCGGTGTTCGATCTCGACGACGTCGACGCCATCGCGGCCTTCGTGCTGGAGAAGGCGGGGAGGATGGCATGAGGTCCGATTGCGGCGCTTGGGGCGATGCGATCTCGGTGGAGGAGGCGCACCGGCGCCTGGCCGCGCTGGCCCGGCCTCTTGTGGGCTCGGAGCGGGTGCACCTCGCCTCCGCCTTGGGGCGGATCCTGGCCGCACCCCTGGTGAGCCCGCGGGATGTGCCGGCCTTCGACAATGTGGCGGTGGACGGCTACGCCTTCCGGGCATCGTCCCTGGTCCCGGGCCAGGCCACCCGGCTGCGGCTTGTCGAGGGACGGGCGGCGGCCGGCCACCCGTTTGCGGGCGAGGTGCCCGAGGGAGCGGCGGTGCGGGTGCTCACCGGTGCGCCGCTTCCCCTCGGCACCGACACGGTGGCGCTCCAGGAGGAGGTCACCGTGGAGGGATTCGCCCTGCTGGTGCCGCCGGGCTACCGGGCGGGAGCCAACGTGCGGCTGCGGGGCGAGGATGTGGCCCGCGACCAGCTGCTGTTCCGGCCCGGGGTGCGGCTTTTGCCCCAGCATGTGGGGGTGGCGGCGGAGCTCGGCCTGGGCGAGCTCACCGTCTACGCCCGTCTCAAGGTGGGCCTGTTCTCGAGCGGGGACGAACTGCGCGAGCCCGGCACCCCGCTTGCGCCGGGCGCCATCTACGACGCCAACCGGCACATGCTCAGGGCCTTTCTGGCAGCGCTGCCGGTGGAGGTGCGGGACTTCGGCATTCTTCCGGACGACGGGGAGGAGGTGCGCCGGCGGCTCGATGCGGCGCGCGCCGAGGTGGACGTGCTGCTCACGAGCGGCGGCGCCTCGCAGGGGGATGAGGACCATCTCGCCCGGCTGGTCGCGGAGGAAGGCGAACTCGCCTTCTGGCGGCTGCGGATGAAGCCGGGGCGGCCGCTGGCGCTGGGGCACTGGCGGGAGCTGCCGTTCGTCGCCCTGCCGGGCAATCCGGTGGCAGCGGCGGTGTGCTTCCTGCTCTTCGCCCGGCCCCTGCTCCTGGCCTTCGCGGGCGGCCGCTTCGCGCCGCCGGAGGGGGTGCTGCTGCCCGCCGCCTTCGCCCTGCGCAAGAAGGTGGGGCGAAGCGAATTCCTGCGCGCGCGGCGCATCCGGGATGCGGCCGAGGCCCAGCCGCGGGTGGAGCGCATCGCCCGGGAGGGATCGGGCATCCTGACCTCCATGACCGAGGCCGACGGGCTGGTGTGGCTGCCCGAGGAGCTGGCGCAGGTCGCCCCGGGCGATCCGGTCCGCTTTTTGAGCTTCGCGGAACTCGGCTGCCATTGACGACCGTCGCGCCGCTCCGAACGCACGGCGGCTCCGGCACGCGCCGCACGGTCGCCGTCTTCGAAGCCTGCAGGTGATACTGCTGGTCGGAGCGGGCGGATTTGAACCGCCGACCCCCAGTCCCCCAGACTGGTGCGCTACCAGGCTGCGCTACGCTCCGCGCCGGCTCGGAACCCCTACATAGATCAGGCGGAAGGGAGCGGCAACCGCCGCCTCAAACGCCGCCGTCCGCGCGCAACAGGGGAGCGTACAGCTCCGGCCGGCGGTCCCGGAACAACCCCCAGGCGATGCGTTCGCGCTCGAGGGCTGAAAGATCGAAGGCCGCCTCCACAAGCCCCTCCTCCGCCCGGCCCGCCTCCGCCACGATCGCACCCCGGCCGTCGGTGATGAAGGAGCTGCCGTAGAAGGTCACCTCGCAGCTGGTGCCGATTTCCCGGCCGACGCGGTTGGCGGCCAGCACCGGCACCATGTTGGCCGCCGCATGTCCCTGCATCACCCGCCGCCAGTGATCGCGGCTGTCGTAGTCGGGATCCTGCGGCTCCGAGCCGATGGCGGTGGGA
>JALSGW010000331.1 GCA_026982585.1 Alphaproteobacteria bacterium
GGGGGCGAAGGCGTCCACGAACTGCCGCGTGTAGAACGCCACCTTCTGGCGGGTCTTCTCGTCGAGCCCCTCACCGCCCTGGGCCAGGTCCAGGAGATAGCGCGAGGTGAGGAGGTAGGACTGTTTGATGACGTCGAACAAAAGGTGATCGTCCCAGGCGGGGTCCTTGAACCGCCGGTCGCCCCGCTCCGGGACCGCCACCGGCGCCGCCTCCCGGCCGCACAGGCGCAGCGCGGTGTGGTGCCACAGCCGCACATAGTCCTGCCAGAGGTCGAACTGACGGTGGATGATGGAGCCCGGATCGCGCATGAGACTCGCGGTGAGCTCCAGAAAGGCGCGGGTGAGGTGCAGGGAATCCCCCGTGGCGGTCTCGGCAACGCCCCCGCGCGCGAGGAAGGTCTCGACCAGCTCCCGGCTCTTCTGGGCGATGTCTTCCAGCACCGCCGCGAGTTCTTCGGTTTGGCCCGGCTTGTTCTGCTCCATCGCCATCCTCGCCCACGCCCGTCGGGCAACGCCCTTTCGCCTCAGCCCGGAGGGCCTTAAACCATGGGGGCCCGCGCGCCAACGGTCAATGGCGGCTATGGGCATGGGACGGGAGTGGAGTGATGCCGCCTCGCATCGCTATGCTGCACGCGCGACGTCTGGTCGCCTGGGGAATGGGAGCCCTGCTTGCGGGCTGTGCGATGTCCCTGCCCGAGCCCCCGCCCGAGGTGGCGCGGCTGATGGCGGAGGCGCAGGCGCGTCCCTATCCCGATCTGGCCGCCATTCCCCGTTTCACGCCCCCTTCCCCGGCGGCCGCCGACGCGGAGGCGGAGGGTCTTGTGCGCGCGCGCCAGGCGCTCGCCCGGGAGGCGGCACGCCTCTCGGGCCGACCGGCGCCGCCCGCGCCGATCGCCGCACCGGCACCCGAAGCGCGGTCGCCGGCGCCGCCGGCTCCACCCCTTGCGCCGCCGCTGGTGGAAGACGAGCTGCGCATCGAATCCGGGGCCGGGGAGCTGGACGAGTTTCTGGACTGGCTCATGGAACGCTACGACAGGCGCTTGCCCTCCGAGCCGTCCGGGCGCAATTAAGGCCGCGCCCCGGATCGCCGCGCCCGCGCAGCCAAGCAGGACTTCCGCCATGCGCGAGATCGTCTTCCACCGCATCCGCCGACTGCCGCCCTACGTCTTCGCCGAGGTCAACGACATGAAGGCGCGCGCCCGCGCCAATGGGCGGGACATCATCGACCTCGGCATGGGCAACCCCGACACCCCGACCCCGGCCCACATCGTCGCCAAGCTCACCGAGACCGTGCACAATCCCCGCACCCACCGCTACTCCAGCTCGCGGGGCATTCCGGGGCTGCGGCGGGCGCTCTCTGCCTACTACGAGCGGCGCTTCGGGGTGCGGCTGGATCCCGAGCGCGAGGTGTGCGTCACCCTGGGCTCGAAGGAGGGGCTCGCCAATCTCGCCCTCGCCATCACCGCCCCGGGCGATACGGTGCTGGTGCCCAATCCGAGCTATCCCATCCATCCCTTCGGCCACATCATCGCCGGGGCCGCGGTGCGCAACGTGCAGCTGGCGGAGGGGGTGGACCTGATGGCGGAGCTCGCCCACGCCGCCGAACACTCGGTGCCGCCGCCCACCGCCATGATCCTCAACTTCCCCAACAACCCCACCACCCTCACCGCGGACCGGCACTTCCTCGCCGAGGCGGTGGCGTTCGCCCGCAAGCGGGAGATGTTCATCGTCTCGGACATCGCCTATGCGGAGATCTATTTCGAGGGCGAGCCGCCGCCGTCGATCCTCGAGATCCCCGGCGCCAAGGAGGTGGCGGTGGAGTTCTACAGCCTCTCCAAGACCTACTCCATGCCCGGCTGGCGGATCGGCTTCGCGGCCGGCAACGCCCGGCTGATCGCCGCCCTGGCCCGGCTCAAGTCCTACGTCGACTACGGCGCCTTCACTCCCATCCAGGTGGCCGCCACCGCCGCCTTGAACGGTCCCCAGGACTGCGTCGCCGCCGTGCGCGAACGCTACCGGCGGCGCCGGGATCTGCTGGTGGACGGGCTGGCTCGCGCCGGATGGCGGATTCCCAAGCCCAAGGCCACCATGTTCTGTTGGGCGCCCATCCCGGAGCCGTTTCGGTCCATGGGCTCGCTCGCCTTCGCCAAACTGCTCCTGGAGGAGGCCGAGGTGGCGGTGGCGCCGGGCATCGGCTTCGGCGAATACGGCGAGGGCTACGTGCGCATGGCGCTGGTGGAAAACCGCCAGCGGCTGCGCCAGGCGGTGCGCAACATCCGCAGGTTCCTCGAGCGCCACCGCCGCCGGCCGCCCGCCGCCCGTCCCCGCGCGGAGGTTCGCCCCCATGCCCCGACCGCTTAGGATCGCCGTCGCCGGCCTCGGCACCGTGGGAGCCGGGGTGGTGCGGCTGCTCCAGCAGCACCGCGCGCTGATCGCCCGCCGCGCCGGTCGCGAGCTGCAGGTGGTGGCGGTGAGCGCCCGGGATGCGCGCCGGGAGCGCGGCATCGACCTCGCCGGGGTGCGCTGGCAGAGCGATCCCCTCAAGCTGGCGCTGGATCCCGAGGTGGAGGTGGTGTGCGAGCTCATCGGCGGCGAGGACGGCATCGCGCTCGCCCTCGCCCGCGCCGCCCTCGCGGCCGGCAAGCCGCTCGTGACCGCGAACAAGGCCATGCTGGCGGTGCACGGCGCCGAGCTCGCCGCACTCGCGGAGGAGCGGGGGACCACCATCGGCTTCGAGGCCGCGGTGGCGGGCGGCATTCCGGTGATCAAGGCGCTCCGCGAAGGGCTGGCCGCGAACGGCATCCGCCGCGTCTACGGCATCCTCAACGGCACCTGCAACTACATCCTCACCCAGATGCGCGAGAGCGGGCGCCCCTTCTCCGAGGTGCTGGAGGAGGCCCAGCGGCTCGGCTACGCCGAGGCGGACCCGGCCACCGACATCGACGGCTACGACGCCGCCCACAAGCTGGCCCTGCTCGCCGCCCTCGCCTTCGGCGGCCGGCCGCGCTTCGACGCCATCCACATCGAGGGCATCCGCCAGGTGACCCCGGAGGACATCCGCTATGCGGAGGAGCTCGGCTATCGCATCAAGCTGCTCGGGGTGGCCCGGATGACCGCGGCCGGTCTCGAACAGCGCTTGCATCCCGCCATGGTCCCGGCCCAGGCGCCGATCGCCCAGGTGGAGGGGGTGTTCAACGGGGTGGTGGTGGACGGGGATTTCGTCGGCAGCACCGTGTACGAGGGGCGCGGGGCCGGCGCCGGGCCCACCGCCTCGGCGGTGGTGGCGGACCTCATCGACCTCGCCCGCGGCCGCCGGCTGCCGGTGTTCGGGGTGCCCTGCTCCGCGCTTGCCGACCACCCGGTCGCCCCCATGGCCGCCCATGTGGGCTGCTATTACATCCGCCTGCAGGTGGTGGACCGGCCCGGGGTGATGGCCGAGATCGCCGCCGTGCTCCGCGATCACGCCATCTCCATCGAATCCCTGATCCAACGCGGACGCAATCCGGGCCGGGGTGTGCCCATCGTCCTCACCTCCCACGAGACCACCGAGGAGGCGATGGTGCGGGCGCTGGCCCAAATCGGCCGGCTGCCCTCGGTGCTGGAGGAGCCGCGCATGATTCGCATCGAGCCCCTCGAGGCGGGGCCCGGACAACCGGAAGGAGGCCGTCGTCCATGAACGCCTATTTGAGCGAGGATCGCAATCTGGCGCTGGATTCGGTGCGGGTGACCGAGGCCGCCGCCCTCGCCAGCGCGCGGCTGATGGGCCGCGGCGACGAGCGCGCCGCCGACCAGGCGGCGGTGGACGCCATGCGCCGGGCGCTCAACGTGCTCGACATCGACGGGCTCGTGGTGATCGGCGAGGGGGAGCGGGACGAGGCGCCGATGCTCTACATCGGCGAGCGGGTCGGCACGGGACGCGGCCCCACCCTCGACATCGCCCTCGATCCCCTCGAAGGCACCACCATCACCGCCAAGGGCGGCCCCAACGCCATCTCCTGCATCGCCATGGCGCCCCGGGGCGGCTTCCTCAACGCCCCGGACATCTACATGAACAAGATCGCGGTGGGCGGCGGCCTGCCCCCGGGCGTGATCCGCCTCCTCGACCCGCCGGCCCAAAACCTGGCCCGTATCGCCGAAGCGAAAGGGGTGGAGGTGTCCGACCTGGTGGTGCTGATCCTCGACCGGCCCCGCCACGAGCAGCTGATCCGGGAGGTGCGCGAGGCCGGCGCCCGCATCCGGCTCATCACCGACGGCGACGTGGCAGGGGTGATCGCCACCGCCCGACCGGAGGCCGGGATCGACGTCTACATGGGCATCGGCGGCGCCCCGGAAGGGGTGCTGGCGGCCGCCGCCCTGCGCTGCATCGGCGGCCAGTTCGAGGGCCAGCTGGTCTACCGCAACGAAGGAGAACGCGAACGCGCCCGGCGCATGGGCATCGCCGAGCTGGACAAGGTCTTCTCCCTCGAGGAGCTCGCTTCGGGCGACGTGATGTTCGCCGCCACCGGCGTCACCGACGGCACCATGCTCAAAGGCGTGCGCCGGGTCGGCAACCGCGTCTTCACCCAATCCATCGTGATGCGCTCGAAGACCGGCACGGTACGGCTGATCGAAACGGAACACCATCTGCCCCGCAAGACCAAGGTGGTGCCCCACTTCGACGCGTGAGCGGAAGCCTAACGGAACTCACATCCCTCTCCGGCCGCCCCTGGCGCCTGCGCCCCGCGGACCCGGAACGGGTGCGCGCCATCGCCCAGCGCCATGCGCTTGCGGAAATCCTCGCCCGCACCCTGGCCGTGCGCGGGATCGAGGTGCGGGAGGTGCCGAAGGTCCTGCGCCCCCGGGTGCGCGACTGGCTGGTGGACCCGAGCCGGCTGCACGATCTCGAGTGCGCGGCGGAACGGCTCGCGCGGGCGGTGAGGGCCCGCGAGCCGGTCGGCATGATCGGCGACTACGACGTGGATGGCGCCACCGCCACCGCGCTGTTGGCCGGGTATCTGCGGCGCTTCGGCTGCCCCGTCGAGATCCGCATCCCGGATCGGTTGGAGCACGGCTACGGCCCCCATCCCGACCTCCTGCGCGAGCTCAAGAGCCTTGGCGTGCGCCTGCTCGTGGTGCTGGACGCCGGCACCACCGCCTTCGCCGAACTGCGTCTGGCCCGAGACCTCGGCCTCGAGGTGATCGTGGTCGACCACCACCAGGCCGAAGAGGTGCTTCCGCCGGCGCTGGCGGTGGTCAACCCCAACCGCCGCGACCAGGACGGCTCGCTCGGCCATCTGGCGGCGGTGGGGGTGTGCTTCCTGCTGCTCGTGGGCCTGCAGCGCCGGCTGCGGCGGGAGGGTTTGTTCGCGGACGGCGAGCCGGACCTGCTCGAGGAGCTCGATCTCGTGGCCCTCGGCACGGTGGCGGACGTGGTGCCGCTCGTGGGGCTCAACCGCGCCCTGGTCGCCCAGGGGCTCAAGGTGGCGCGCCGCATGCGGCGCCCGTCGCTGCGCGCGCTCGCCGAACGGGCCGGGATCGCCGCGATCGATCGGGAGTGGCATCTCGGATTCGTGCTCGCACCCCGTCTCAACGCCGCAGGCCGGCTCGGCGGAAGCGATCTCGCGGTGCGCTGCCTGCTCGCGGGCGAGGAGGGCGAGGCGCGGCGGCTGGCCTCGGAGCTCGAGGGCCTGAACGCCGAACGCCGGCTGATCGAGGAACGGATCCTGGCGGAGGCGGAGGCGGCGGTGCGCCCGCAGCTCGAGCGCGACGAGCCGGTGCTGTTCGCCGCCCATCCCGGCTGGCATCCCGGCGTGCTCGGCATCGTCGCCGCCCGTCTTCTCGAACGGCACGGGCGGGCCGCCTTCGTGGCGGCGGCGGATGGCGATGGGTTGCGCGGATCGGCCCGCGCCCCGGAGGGGTTCGACGTGGGGGCGGCGGTGCTCGCCGCCCGGCGCGCGGGACTGCTCACCGCCGGAGGCGGTCATGCCGCCGCCGCCGGCTTCGCGCTTCCCCTGGCCCACCGGGAGGCATTCCTCGCCCTCCTCTGCGAGCGGGCCAGACGCGCCTTCGGCCCCGGCCCGACGCCGCGCCCGCCGCTGTGGCTGGACGGCGAGCTCGCGGTGGGCGGTGTCACGGTGGAGCTCGCCCGCACCTTGGCCGAGCTCGCCCCCTTCGGAGCCGGCCACCCGGAGCCGCGCTTCATGCTGGTGGACGCCGCGGTGGCCGAGGCGCGGCCGGTGGGCGACGGCCACATCCAATGCCTGCTCTACGGCACATCCGGCGGCCGGGTGCGGGCGGTGGCCTTCCGCGCCGCCGGCACGCCCTGGGGCGAGGCGCTGCTCAAGGACCGCACCCGGTTGTGGCTGGCGGGACGGGTGCGGCTCGAACACTGGCAGGGCGAGCAGCGGGTGAGCTTCCAGATCGAGGACGTGGCCCGGCCGGCGCCGCGCCCGCCCGCACCGATCCCGTGAGCCCCTGTCCCCGCTCCGAGCGCCGCGTTGTGCGGCCCCAAGCTCCGCCCTATATTCGACATCGCGACCTGCGGGGGCGGGCGGTCGGGCCCGCCCGAAGCGAGCGCATCTTTGGAGAACCTGCGACCATGGCGCGGCGGCGACGGGTTTACGAAGGCAAGGCCAAGGTCCTCTACGAAGGACCGGAGCCGGGAACCCTGGTACAGTACTTCAAGGACGACGCCACCGCCTTCAACAATCAGAAAAAGGCCATCATCACCGGCAAGGGGGTGCTGAACAACCGCATCTCCGAATATCTGATGCTGCGCCTCGGCGAGATCGGCATTCCCACCCACTTCATCCGGCGGCTCAACATGCGCGAACAGCTGATCCGGGAGGTGGAGATCATCCCGATCGAGGTGGTGGTCCGCAACTATGCGGCGGGATCGCTCGCCAAGCGGTTCGGTCTCGAGGAAGGATCCCTGCTGCCGCGTTCGATCGTCGAGTATTACTACAAGTCCGACGAGCTCGGGGATCCGATGGTGACCGAGGAGCACATCACCGCCTTCGGCTGGGCCACCTACCAGGACATCGACGAAATGCTCAACCTCGCCCTCAGGATCAACGACTTCCTCTCGGGCCTCTTCACCGGGGTGGGGCTGAGGCTCGTGGATTTCAAGGTGGAATTCGGCCGCCTGTGGGACGAGGAGGACATGCGCATTGTGCTGGCCGACGAGCTGAGCCCGGACAACATGCGGCTGTGGGACGCGCGCACCGGGGAGCGGTTCGACAAGGACCGCTTCCGGCTCGATCTCGGCAACGTGCAGGAGGGCTATGCGGAGATCGCGCGCCGACTCGGGATTCTGCCGGAGGCGGGCGTGCGCGACCTGAGGCGTTCGGAGAGCCTGCAGTGAAAGCCCGCATCGAGATCCGCCTCAAGCCCGGGGTGCTGGATCCCGAGGCGGCGGCCATCGAACGGGCGCTGCGGCAGCTCGGCTTCGCCGGTCTCAAAGGAGTGGCGCGGGCCAAGGTGATCGAGGTGGAGCTCGAGGCGCGCGGTCCGGAGGAGGCGGAGGCCGAGCTGCGGGCCATGTGCGAGCGCCTGCTCGCCAATCCGGTCATCGAGACCTACGCGATCGCGCTCCTGCGGTGACCATGCGCGCAGCGGTGGTCACCTTTCCCGGCTCCAACTGCGACCGCGACCTGAGGGTCGCCATGGAGTCCGTCTTCGGGGTCCCGGTGCGGGCCCTCTGGCACGGCGAGCGCGATCTTCCCAAGCTCGACCTGGTCGCCCTGCCCGGCGGCTTTTCCTACGGCGACTATCTGCGCGCCGGAGCGATCGCCGCCCGCTCCCCGATCATGGCCGAGATCGTCCGCTTCGCCCGGCGCGGCGGGCTGGTGCTGGGGATTTGCAACGGCTTCCAGATCCTCACCGAGGCCGGCCTGTTGCCGGGCGCGCTGGTGCGCAACCGCGGCCTGCGCTTCCTGTGCCGCACGGTCGATCTCGAGGTGACCACCACCGCCTCGCCCTTCACCGCAGCCTACGGGGAGGTGCGGCACATCCGCCTGCCCATCGCCCACCACGACGGCAACTATGTGATCGACCAAGACGGCCTCGCCCGCCTCGAGGGGGAAGGCCAGATCGCCTTCCGCTACCGGGACAATCCCAACGGATCCACCGCCGCCATCGCCGGGGTGCTGAACCGGGAGCGCAACGTCCTCGGTCTCATGCCGCACCCCGAGCGGGCCGCCGATCCCCGCCTCGGCAACACCGACGGGGTGCCGCTGTTCCGCTCCCTCCTCGAAGCCGTGCACGGAGCCGGATCGTGAACGCTCCGCCGATCACCGACGAACTCATCGCCGCCCACGGTCTCAGTGCCGAGGAATACCGCCGTATCCGTGAGCTGCTGGGACGCACCCCCACGATCGAGGAGCTCGGCGTGTTCGCGGTCATGTGGAGCGAGCATTGTTCGTACAAATCCTCCAAGCGCCACCTCCGCAAGCTTCCCACCGAGGCCCCCTGGGTGGTGTGCGGCCCGGGCGAGAACGCCGGCGTGGTGCGCGTCGGCGCGGGCAAGGTGGCGGTGTTCAAGATGGAAAGCCACAACCATCCGAGCTTCATCGAGCCCTACCAGGGGGCGGCCACCGGGGTGGGCGGCATCCTCAGGGACGTGTTCACCATGGGCGCGCGGCCGGTGGCGCTTCTGGACGCCCTGCGCTTCGGCGATCCCTCGCACCCCCGCACCCGCTATCTGCTGAACGGGGTGGTGGCGGGCATCGCCGGCTACGGCAATTGCGTGGGCGTGCCCACCGTGGGCGGCGAGACCGGGTTCCATCCCGCCTATGACCGCAACATCCTGGTCAATGTGATGTGCGTGGGCCTCGCCGACGAGGAACGGGTCTTCTACGCCCGCGCCGCCGGGGTCGGCAACCCGCTCCTCTATGTGGGGGCCAAGACCGGCCGCGACGGCATCCACGGCGCCACCATGGCCTCCGCCTCCTTCGGCGCCGACGCCGAGGTCCAGCGACCGACGGTGCAGGTGGGGGATCCCTTCACCGAAAAGCTGCTGCTCGAGGCCTGCCTCGAGCTCATGGCCCGGGACGTGGTGGTGGCGGTGCAGGACATGGGTGCCGCCGGCATCACCTCCTCGTCGCTGGAGATGGCGGCCCGGGGCGGGCTCGGGGTGGTGCTCGACCTGGATGCGGTGCCGCTGCGCGAGACCGGCATGAGCGCCTACGAGATCCTGCTCTCCGAGAGCCAGGAGCGCATGCTCATGGTGCTCAAGGCGGGATGCGAGGCGGAGGCGAAGGCGGTGTTCGCCAAATGGGAGCTCGATTGCGCGGTGATCGGCCGGCTCACCGACGACGGCCGGCTGCGCGCCTACCACCGCGGCAGACTGGTGGCGGACCTGCCCATCGCCCCCCTCACCGAGGAGGCTCCGGTGTATGCGCGTCCCGCAACGCCTCCCAAGCCGCCCCTGCCCTTCCGTCCCGATCCCGAGGCGCTCTCGATCGACCCCGACGCGGCGCTCCTGCGCCTGCTCGCCTCGCCGGAGCTCGCCAGCAAACGGTGGATCTTCGAACAATACGACCACCAGGTGATGGCGGACACCGTGCGCGGACCCGGCGGGGATGCGGCGGTGGTGCGCATCCACGGCACCGACCGCGGGCTCGCGCTGACCACCGACTGCACCCCGGTCTATTGCGCGGCGGATCCGCGCACCGGCGGGCGGCAGGCGGTGGCGGAGGCCTATCGCAACCTGTGCGCGGTCGGCGCGCGGCCGCTTGCGATCACCAACTGCCTCAACTTCGCGAGCCCCGAACGCCCGGAGGTGATGGGCCAGTTCGAGGCGGCGGTGGAGGGCATGGCCGAGGCCTGCCGCGCCCTGCGCTTTCCGGTAGTCTCGGGCAACGTGTCCTTCTACAACGAGACCGAAGGCCGGGGTATTCTCCCCACCCCGCAGATCGGCGGCCTCGGGGTGCTGGAGGATCTGGAGCTTCGGGTCGATCTGGCCCTGGGGGAGGAGGGGCTGGTGCTGCTCTTGCTGGGCGAAAGCCGCGGCTGGCTGGGGCAGAGCCTCTTCCAGCAGATGTTGTTGGGTCGGGAGGAAGGTGCGCCGCCTCCCGTCGATCTCGCCGCCGAGGCGCGCCACGGCGCCTTCGTGCGGGAGCTCGCAAAGGACCGCCTGCTGTGCGCCTGCCACGATCTCTCCCGCGGCGGCCTCGCGGTGGCGGCGGCGGAGATGTGCCTCGCAGGAGGCCGCGGCGCCCGGCTGGAGGCGCCGCCCCCACATCTTGCGCCCGCCGCCTGGTGGTTCGGCGAGGACCAGGGGCGGTACCTGCTCGCGGTGCGGCCCGAGGAGGCCGAAGCGGTGGAAGTGCGGGCGCGGGAGCTTGGGATCGCGATCGCGCGGGTCGGGCGGAGCGGCGGCGATGCGTTGATCTTGGAGCCGGCACCGCCCATATCGCTGCAGCGACTGGAACAAGCATATGAGAGTTGGCTTCCGGCCTACGCCGAGGAGCCGCAAGGCGGCCTGGAGGACCAGCGCGATGCCCATGGCGGCCCAGGAGCTTGAACGCCTGCTCAAGGAGGCCTTTCCCGACGCGGTGGTGGTGATCGAGGACCTCGCCGGCGACGGCGACCACTACCGGGCCACGGTCATCTCCCGCGCCTTTCGCGGCAAGAGCCGGGTGCAGCAGCATCAGATGGTGTACCGGGCGCTCGGGGCGCGCATGGGGGGCGAGCTCCATGCGCTGGCGCTGGTCACCAAGGTGCCGGAGGGTGAGGAATCCCAATCGAAGGGGAGCGCATCATGAGCAATCCGGTGTTCG
>JALSGW010000332.1 GCA_026982585.1 Alphaproteobacteria bacterium
GGTGGGAGCGGTCCACAGCCATCTGGTGCGGGTCGGGCTGCGCTCCTTCAGCTACATCACCGTGCGCTCCGGGGAATGCCTGGACGTGCACTATTACGCGGTGTTGATCGGGGTCGGGGCGACCGCCGTGCACGCCTATCTGGCCGAGGCGGCGATCGTCGACCGTCACGAGCGCGGCCTGTTTCGGGGGCGGACCCTGGAGGAGTGCCTGGAGCGTTACCGGGAGGCCGTCGACCAGGGGCTGCTCAAGATCATGTCCAAGATGGGCATCGCCATCATCAGCTCCTATCGCGGCGGCTGCAACTTCGAGGCGGTGGGCCTCTCGCGCACCTTGTGCCGGGAGTATTTCCCGGGCCTCACCACCCGCATCTCGGGCATCGGACTCACCGGCATCGAGAACCGGCTGCGCGCCCAGCACGCCAAGGCCTACGGCGGCGCCGAACCGCCCATCGACGTCGGCGGCTTCTATCGCTTCCGCCAGGGCGGCGAGGCCCACGGGTTCGAAGCGCGGGCGATCCGCCAGCTGCAGCAGGCGGTGGCGAGCGATTCCTACCAGGCCTACAAACGCTATGCGGAGATGATCTACGCCCAGGACCCGATCTCGATCCGGGACCTGCTCGATTTCCACCGCAAACGGCCGCCGGTGCCGATCGAGGAGGTGGAGAGCATCACCGAAATCCGCAAGCGCTTCGTCACCCCCGGCATGTCGCTGGGCGCCCTCTCGCCCGAGGCGCACGAGACGCTCACCATCGCCATGAACCGCATCGGCGCCAAGTCGGACTCCGGCGAAGGCGGCGAGGGGCGCGAGCGTTACAGCCCTAGGCCCAACGGCGACAATCCCAACTCGCCGATCAAGCAGGTGGCATCCGGGCGCTTCGGGGTGACGGCGGAGTATCTGAATGCGGCGAGCGAGCTCGAGATCAAGATCGCCCAGGGGGCGAAGCCGGGCGAGGGCGGGCAGCTTCCCGGCTTCAAGGTGACGCCGGAGATCGCCCGGCTGCGCCATTCCACCCCCGGCGTCACCCTGATCTCGCCGCCCCCGCACCACGACATCTATTCCATCGAGGACCTGGCCCAGCTCATCTACGATCTCAAGCAGATCAACCCCAAGGCGCGGGTGTGTGTGAAGCTGGTCTCCGAGGCCGGGGTCGGCACCATCGCCACCGGGGTGGCCAAGGCCAAGGCGGACGTCATCCTCATCTCCGGCCATTCCGGCGGCACCGGCGCGAGCCCGCAGAGCTCCATCAAATACGCCGGCACCCCCTGGGAGCTGGGATTGTCCGAGACCCACCAGATGCTCACCCTCAACCAGCTCCGGCATCGGGTGGTGCTGCGCACCGACGGCGGCATCAAGACCGGCCGCGACATCGTCATCGCCGCCCTGCTCGGCGCCGAGGAGTTCGGCATCGGCACCCTCGCCCTCATCGCCATGGGCTGCATCATGGTCCGCCAGTGCCACACCAACACCTGTCCGGTCGGGGTGTGCACCCAGAAGGAGGAGCTGCGCGCCAAGTTCCGCGGCACCGCCGAGAAGGTGGTGAACCTCATGAGCTTCCTCGCCGAGGAGGTGCGGGAGATCCTGGCCTCGCTGGGGCTGCGCTCGCTCAAGGAGGCGGTGGGCCGCACCGACCTGTTGCGCCAGGTGAGCCGCGGCCATCCCGATCTCGACGATCTCGACCTCAACCCCATCCTGGTGCGGGTCGACGGCGGCGACCATCCGGTGCACTGCACCCTCGAAGGGCGCAACGAGGTGCCCGACACCCTGGATGCGCGGATGGTGGAGGATGCACGGCCGGCGCTCGAGGACGGCGAGAAAATGCAGCTCCAGTACAACGTCCGCAACACCCACCGGGCGGTGGGCACGCGGCTGTCGGCCCACATCACCCGCCGCTACGGCCAGGACGGCTTGCGCGAGGGGCACATCACGGTGCGGCTCAGGGGTTCGGCGGGCCAGTCCTTGGGCGCCTTCGCGGTGAAGGGGCTCAAGCTCGAGGTGTTCGGCGACGCCAACGACTATGTCGGCAAGGGGCTCTCGGGCGGCACCATCGTCATCCGACCCCTGGTCTCGAGCCCGCTCGTGCCGGAGGACAATGTGATCATCGGCAACACCGTGTTGTACGGGGCCACCGCCGGCAAATTGTTCGCGAACGGCCGCGCCGGCGAGCGCTTCGCGGTGCGCAACTCCGGGGCGGTCACGGTGGTGGAGGGATGCGGCGACAACGGTTGCGAGTACATGACCGGCGGCATCGCGGTGATCCTCGGGCCGGTGGGCGACAATTTCGCCGCCGGCATGAGCGGCGGCATGGCCTATGTGTGGGATCCCGCGGAGGAACTGCCGCTCAAGATCAACACCGACATGGTGATCTACCAGCGCCTCGAGGTGGAGCACTATGTGCGCGAGCTCAAGGCGCTGATCGAGGAGCACCACCGCGAGACCCAAAGCCCGCTCGCCGCGCGCATCCTGCTCGCCTTCGACCGCGAGCTGCCCAGGTTCTGGCAGATCGTGCCGAAGGAAATGCTGGACAAGCTCGAGGTGCCGGTGCGCCGCGCGGACCGGGTGGCGCGGCCGGCCTGAGGGCGGGCCGCGGCCGCATCCCGCCGCCCTGGCGGGCGGGGCGAAATCCTGCCCGGGCGCGAGAGGCCCGGATCGATGCGCCGACGCCCGCGCATAGGGCGGGGCCCTTCCGGGTTGCGCCTGTGGCGCCGATTGTCAGGACCGGATGCTCGTGATAGGCGGAGCCGGAGGCGAAGAACGGCAAAGGGGGAGGTTCATGTCGGCACGCACACGCGGTCTGAGGCGCCGGGACCTGCTCAAGGCGGGCTCCGCGCTCGCCGTCGCGGCCCCTCTGGGTGCTCCGATGATCCGCCGCGCGCGGGCGGCGGCACCGCTCAAGGTCGGCGTCTACGGCGGCTACTTCAAGGACGCCTTCGACGAGCACGTCTTCCCGGTGTTCACCCGGGAGACCGGGATCGCGGTGCAGTCGGTGGCGGAGCCCACCGGCGAGGCGTGGCTCGTGCAGCTGCAGAACGCCGCCCGGGCCGGGCAGGCGCCGGCGGACGTGTCGATGATGGCCCAGATCCCGCGCATGAAGGGCGAGCGCGCCGGTCTCTGGGCGCCGCTCGACGAATCCGCCCTGCCCAACCTCGCCAACCTCTACCCGCATTTCGTCTACCGCTACGAGGACGGGCGGCTTTCCGGCATCGGCGCGGTGAGCTGGTACATCACGCTCGTGACCAACACCGAGGTCTACCCCGAGGAACCGGAGAGCTGGGCGGCCTTCTGGGATCCCGCCAACCGGGACCGGATCGGGCTGCTGGCGCTTCCGAGCAACTCCTTCCTGCTCGAGATCACCGCCACCACCTTCTTCGGCGGCAAGGACATCCTCGAGACCCGCGAGGGGCGGCTTGAGGTGATGAGGAAGCTCGCCGAGGTGAAGCCGAACGTCCGCCTCTGGTACCGCGACGAGGGCCAGTTCCAGCAGGCGCTGCAGGCCGGCGAAATCCCCATGGGCCAGTACTACCACGACGTCACCATGATCGCCGCCGCCGACGGCTTTCCGGTCCGGTCCACCTTCCCCAAGGAGGGCGGGGTGCTGGATTCCGGCGCCTGGGTGGTCTCCAAGGCCTCGCGCATGCTGGAGGAGGCCCAGGCGTTCATCGACTGGACCTGCCGCCCGGAGGCGCAGGCGCTGATCGCCCGCAAGGTGGGGACCGCCCCGACCGTGCGCCGGCCGCTGCTCGACCTCACCGACGAGGAGTTCGCCCTGGTCTCCAGCGAGAAGACGCCCATCATCCCCGCCTATGCCATCTACATGGAGGACGGGGACTGGATCACCGAGCGCTGGAACGAGATGATCATCGGCTGAGGCCGGGAGGCGGTGGCGGGCGAGACCGTCCTCCGCATCGAGGGGGTGGAGAAGGCGTTCGGAGCGGTACGGGCGCTCGCGGGCGTCGATCTCGAGGTGGGCGAGGGGGAGCTGGTCTGTTTCCTCGGCCCCTCGGGCTGCGGCAAGACCACGCTGTTGCGCATCATCGCCGGGCTCGAGCGGGCGGATCGGGGCCGCATCCGCTTCGCCGGCGAGGTGATCGACCACAGGCCGCCCCATCGGCGCGGCTTCGGCATGGTGTTCCAGTCGCTGGCGCTGTTCCCCCACCTGGATGTGGCCGGGAACATCGCCTACCCGCTCCGATTGCGCGGGATGCCGGAGCGGGACCAGAGGGCGCGGGTGCGGGAGCTGCTCGAGCTCGTGCGCCTTCCCGGTCTCGAACGGAGGCGGGTGCATGAGCTCTCGGGCGGCCAGCGCCAGCGCGTGGCCCTGGCCCGGGCGCTCGCCGCCGAGCCGAGACTGCTTTTGCTGGACGAGCCGCTCTCGGCGCTGGACGCCAAGCTGCGCGAGGACATGCAGGTCGAGGTGCGGCTTCTGCAGCAGCGCCTCGGCATCACCACCATCCTGGTCACCCACGACCAGCGGGAGGCCATGACCATGGCGGACCGGGTGGTGGTGATGAACGCGGGACGCATCCATCAGGTGGGGCCGCCCGACGCCGTCTATCGCCGGCCTCAGGACCGTTTCGTGGCCGCCTTCCTGGGCCGCCGCAACGAACTCGAAGGGGTGGTGGAGGACGCGCGCACGGTGAAGGTGGGGGCGCATCGCTTCACCGTCCCGGAAGGGCCCTTGCCGCCCCCGGGCGCGCCGGTGTGGCTGGTGATCCGGCCGGAGAAGGTGGTGCTGTCGTCCGGAGGAGAGGAGGGTGCCAATCTCCTGCGGGGACGGGTGGTGTTCGTGCGCGACGTGGGCGAGAGCGTGGAGGTGTTCGTGGACTGCGGCGAGCTCGGACAGCAGCTTGTGGTGGTACCCTCCTCCCACCAGCCGGCGCTCGCGACCGGTGCGCCGGTCGCCCTGCGTTGGCCGGAGGAAGCCATCGTGGCGCTGACAGCATGAAGGCGGACCGCTCCGCCCCTCCCGGGCACATCCAGCGCCTGCTTCTCCTCTATCCCGGCGTCCTGCTGGCGGCGCTGTTCGGCCTGCCCTTCCTCATCATGCTGGCGGTGAGCGTGTTCCGCCGCCAGGTGGAGGCCTTCTACGAACCCGCCTTCACCCTCGCCAACTACGCCAAGCTGCTCGAGCCGCTCTACCTCGAGCGCCTGTTGTTCTCGCTGTGGATCGCCGCGCTCGTCGCCACGGTCTCGATCCTGGTGGCCGTCCCCTTCGCCTGGCTGCTCGCCCGCTCCGCGCACCGCACCCAGAGCCTGTGGCTGGTGGCGTTGCTCGCGGTGTTGTCGCTCTCCGAGGTGATCGTCGGCTTCGCCTGGTCGCTGCTTCTCTCGCGCACCGCCGGCCTGTCGAACCTTCTCGTCTGGCTGGGGTTGCTCGACCAGCCGCGGGCGTGGACGCCGGGCTTCGGCGCCATGCTGGCCGGCTATCTCTATCTGGTCCTGCCCTATGCGGTGTTGACCCTGTACCCGGCCGCGAGCCGGGTGGACCCGGAGCTCGCGGAGGCGGCGCGCACGCTCGGCGCCTCGGAGCTGCGCGCCTTTCTCACCGTGGTGGTGCCGGTGCTGCGTCCCGCCATGACCGCGGGCTGGATCCTGTCCTTCGTGTTCACCCTCGGCGTCTACCTCATCCCCCAGATCCTGGGGCGGCCGCAGCACTGGACCCTTTCGGTGCTGATCACCGATCAGGCGGTCTACCAGTCCAACCTGCCGCTGGCGGCGGCGTTGGCCGCGGTGTTGCTGGCGGCGAGCCTGTTGTTGATCGCGCTGGCGGGACGGGCCGGCGGCAGCGGGAGGCGCGCATGAGCAGGCTCGGCTGGGGCCGCGGGTTGCTGTTCGCCGCCATGGGCCTGTTCCTGCTGGCGCCGCTCGTGGTGGTGGCGGGCGTGTCCCTCAACGCCAAAAAGCGGCTGTTCTTCCCTCCGGAGGGATTGTCCCTGCGCTGGTACCTGCGCGCGTTCGAGGATCCGGGCTGGCGACAGGCGATCGAGAACAGCCTGCTGCTCGCCGCCCTCTCGGCGCTGGTGGCGGTGAGCATCGCCCTTCCGGTGGCCTATCTCCTCTGGCGAAGGCGGTGGCGGCTTGTGCGCATGCTGTTCGTGGCCGGGGTCGCGCCCTTCATGCTGCCGCCGGTGATCACCGCACTCGGCCTCATGATCTTCTGGGCCACCCTCGGCCTTTACGGCCGCTTCGAGAACCTGGTGCTCTCCCACGGCATTTTCCTGGTCGCCCTGCCCCTCATCACCCTGAAGCTCGGCTTTGACAGCATCGATCCGGAGGTGGTGGAGGCGGCGCGCACCCTGGGCGCCGACGACCGCAGGCTGTTTGCCACCGTGCTCTGGCCGCTTGTGCGTCCCTACGCGCTCTCCGGCTACGCCTTCGCCTTCGTGCTCAGCCTCAACGAGTACATCATCGCCTACATGGTGGCGGGGTTCACGGTGGAGACCCTGCCGATCAAGATCTTCAACGCCCTGCGCTACGGGTATTCGCCGGTGATGGCGGCGGTGGCGGTGGGGTTCGTGCTGGTGGCCGGGCTGGTGTTCGGTCTGTTCGCCCGCTTCGGCGACCTGCCGCGCATGATGGGCCGCCTCCGGTGAACGGGCTGGCGCTCGCCCTCCACCAGGGACGCGGGGTGGCCGGCGATATCGAGGCCACCCTGGCGCGCACCCAGGCGATCGCCCAACACGCCCGGGAGCAGGGGGCGGACCTGCTGTTGCTGCCGGAGCTCTGGGCGAGCGGTTACGGGCTCGATCCCGAACGCCTGCGCGCGCTCGCCCGCCCGGCCGCCGCCTGGGCCGCCGACTATGGCGAGATCGCCCGCGAGCACCGGATCGCGCTCGCCCTCGGATGTCCGGAACAGGCCCGGGACCGCCCCTACAACAGCGCCATCCTCCTCGACCCGGACGGTCGGCTGCGGCTGCTCTGGCGCAAAAGCCACCTCTTCGGCGGTTTCGAGCACAAGGCCTTCCGCGCGGGTGCGGACGCCCCGGCCCCGGTCGCGCTCGGGGATTGGCGGATCGCGCTGTTGATCTGCTATGAGGTGGAGTTTCCGGAGCTCGTGCGCATCGCGGCCCTGAAGGGCGCGGATCTGCTCCTGGTCCCCACCGCGGTGATGGCCCCCTATGCGCGCATTCCGGCGCGGCTGCTTCCCGCCCGGGCGCTCGAGAACGGGCTCTATCTCGCCTATGCCAATCGCATCGGCAGCGAGGGACCGTTCCGGTTCACCGGCCGCAGCATGGTCCTCGATCCCGAGGGCACAATCCGCCTCAAGGCGGGGGCCCGGGAGGAGGGGCTGTGGGTGGTGCGCATGGAAAGGACGCAGGTCGCGGCCGCGCGGGCGCGCAACCCCTACCTCGCCGATCGCCGCCCCGGCCTTTACCGGGATCTCAGCCGAGCCATGGCGCCACCGCGCGAGCGATGACGCCTTCCTCGTCGCTCGGCACCACCCAGGCCCTAAGCCGGCTTTCCGGCAACGTGAGCGTCGGGCCTCCGCGGGCGTTCGCGGCCTCGTCCAGGGCGAAGCCGAGCCAGGCGGCGAGGGTGAGGATGCGGGCCCGCACCGGCGCCGCCCCCTCGCCGATGCCGCCCGTGAACACGAGCCCATCGAGGCCGCCCAGCGCCGCCGCCATGGCCGCCAGCGCCTGATGCACCCGCTCGCAGAACCAGTCCACGGCCTCGGCGGCGCGGGGATCGTCGCTTGCGAGCAGCTGCCGCATGTCGCCGCTGATCCCCGACATGCCGAGCAGCCCCGAGCGGTGGTTGAGCAGTGCGTCGAGCTCCTCCACGCTCATCCCCTCCTCGCGCAGCAGGTGGATGAGCAGTCCGGGATCCACCGAGCCGGAGCGGGTCGCCATCGGCACCCCGTCGAGCGGCGAGAAGCCCATGGTGGTGGCGACGCTGGTCCCTGCCCGCACCGCGCACAGGCTGCAGCCGCCGCCGAGATGGGCGATCACCAGCCGCTCCGGTAGGGGCGTGCCGGTGACGGCGGCGAAGCGCTCCACCACCGACTGGTAGGAGAGGCCGTGGAAACCGTAGCGGAGCAGGCCGCGTTCCGCGAACGACCGCGGCAGTCCGGTCTGGCGTGCGCTCCAGCTCTGGCGGGCGTGGAAGGCGGTATCGAAACAGGCCACCTG
Organism: Alphaproteobacteria bacterium; assembly: GCA_026982585.1. Taxonomy (GTDB): domain Bacteria; phylum Pseudomonadota; class Alphaproteobacteria; order Geminicoccales; family Geminicoccaceae; genus HRBIN39. The sequence continues at coordinate 8,128 of JALSGW010000332.1, forward strand.
GAGCAGGCCCGGGCGGGCGGCGGCCAGCGCCCGGATGGCGGCGAGATTGTGCGGCTGGTGTTTGGGGGCGAGCGGCGCGAGCCGGGCCAGCTCGGCCAGCACCTCCGGGGTGATGCGCACCGGTTCCGTGAACAGCCCGCCGCCGTGCACCACCCGGTGTCCGGCCGCGACCGGGGCGACGCCGTCGAGCGCTTCCTCGATCAACGGCAGCAGGCGGGCGAAGGCCGCCTCATGGCCGGCGCCGGGCGGCAGATCGCCGGCCCGCCGGACGCCGTCCCGGGTCTCCAGCGTCCAGCGCGGCCGGTCCCCGAACCCCTCCGCCCGCGCCCGGATGCGGAGATCGAGCCGGCCCGCTCGCTCCGCGAGCTCGTAGACCGCCAGTTTGAGACTGGTGGAGCCGGCGTTTGCGACCAGAAGGGCGGCGGACACCGTCGTGCCGTCAGCTCACGGTATAGGCGCGGTACTTCTCCAGCAGGCGCACGGGCTTCTTGAGGGCGTCGCGGCGGAAGGGCTCGGCCAGCTCCTGGCTCACCCGGATCTCCACCACCGCCGGCCGCTCGCTGGCGACCGCGCTCCTGAGCGCCTCGCCCACCTCGCCCGGCCGTTCCACCACCAGGCCCAGAGCCCCCATCGCCTCGGCCACCTTGGCGAAGCTGGGGTTGTCCAGCTGGGTGCCCACGAACCGGCAGGCGTAGTAGTCGATCTGGTTGCGTTTCTCCGCGCCCCACTGGCCGTTGTTGAACACCACCGCCACCACCGGGATGCGCTCGCGCACACAGGTGAGCGTTTCGTTGAGGCTCATGCCCCATGCGCCGTCGCCCACATAGGCGATGGCCGGCCGTTCCGGCGCCGCCACCTTGGCGCCGATGGCGGTGGGATAGGCGTAGCCGCAGTTGCCGAAGCTCATGGCGGCGAAGAAGCTGCGCGGCCGCTTGAAGTGGAGGTAGCTGTTCGCCACCGAGCAGATGTTGCCGATGTCCGTGGTCACCATGGCGTCCTCGGGAAGCGCCCGTTCCAGCTCCGAAAGCGCCCGGCGCGGCGCCATCGGCACGCCGTCCGAGGCGCTCGCCTGCTCGAGCTCCGCCTTCCAGGCCGCCTTCTGCTTGCGGATCTCGGCGAGACGGCGTTCCCGGTTGGCCTGGGCGGCAGGTGTGCGGTTGAGGGCCCGCAACCCGTCGAGCAGTGCGACCGCCGCCGCCCGCGCGTCCCCCAGCACCGGCACGTCCACCGGCTTGACCAGGCCGAGCCGGCGGTGATCGATGTCCACCTGGATGAGCTTGGCCGCCCGCGGCCAGTAGTCGATGCCGTATTGCGGCAGCGTGCCGAAGGGGCCGAGCCGGCTTCCCAGCGCCAGCACCACGTCCGCCTGGGCGAGCACGCGCATCGCCGCCTTCGAGCCCAGATAGCCGATCGGGCCCAGGTAGAGCTCGTGGTCGGCGGGGAAGGCGTCGTTGTGGAGATAGCTGGTGACCACCGGCGCCTGCAGATGTTCGGCGAGCGCCCGCAGCTGGTCCACCGCATCGGCCATCACCACGCCGCCCCCGGCCACGATCACCGGGAAGGCCGCGTCGGCGAGCAGCGCCACCGCCCGGGCGAGACTCTCCGCACCGCCCGCTCCGCGCTCGATGCGCACCGGTCGCGGGATCTCCACGTCGATCTCGCCGTAGAAGTAGTCGCGCGGGATGTTGAGCTGGGTCGGGCCCCTTTCCGTGAGGGCCAGATCGAAACACCGCCCCGCCAGCTCCGCGATGCGGTCGGGCCGGTTCACATGGGCCTGGTAGGTGGTGATCTTGGAGAAGATCGGCAGCTGGTCGGTCTCCTGGAAGCCGCCGAGGCCGGTGGTCTGGGTTCCCGCCTCGGGGGTGATGCACACCACCGGCGAGTGGGCCCAGTAGGCGGCGGCGATGGCGGTGACGAAGTTGGTCACGCCGGGGCCGTTCTGCGCGATGCAGACGCCGTGCCGGCCGCTCGCCCGGGCGTAGCCGTCGGCCATGTGGCCGGCCCCCTGTTCGTGGGCGGTGGAGATGAAACGGATGCCCGCCGGCTCGAACAGGTCGAGCGCGTCCATGTAGGCCGAGCCGACGATGCCGAAGACGTGCTTGACGCCCTGCGCCACCATGGTCTCGACCAGCGCCTCGCTCGGGGTCATGCGGGTCATCGGCCTCCTCCCTTTTGATCTGCGTCCGCCGGTTCTGCGCCGATCCCAGCCCCCTCGCGGGCCAGCGCCTCCTCCGGCGACAGATACGGCAGCCCGAGGCTCTCGGCCACCGGCCGGCAGGTGATGCGACCACGCCAGATGTTGAGTCCCGCCCGCAGATGGGGATCGGCGGCAAGCGCCCCGGCGGTGCCGCGCTCCGCCAGCGCCAGCACCAGGGGCAGAAGCGCGTTGTTGAGCGCATAGGTGGAGGTGTGCGGCACCGCACCCGGCATGTTGGTGACACAGTAGTGGACCACCCCGTGGGCGATGAAGGTGGGATCGGCATGGGTGGTGGGGCGTGATGTGGCCACGCATCCGCCCTGGTCGATGGACACGTCCACCACCACCGCACCCCGCTTCATGCGGCGCACCAGCTCCTCGGGCACCAGTTTCGGGGCCGCGGCGCCGGGCACCAG
>JALSGW010000333.1 GCA_026982585.1 Alphaproteobacteria bacterium
CGTCTCCCGCGCCGCCGCCCCGAGCCGCCGCCGCAGATCCGGGTCCTTGAGCAACCGCACGATGCGCTCGGCGGCCTCGGGCACGCTGCGCACGAGAAAGCCGTTGACGCCATCTTGGATCTGGTGCCGGATGCCGCCCACATCGCCGCCCACCACCGCAGCCCCCTTCCACATCGCCTCCGCCACCGTGAGCCCGAACCCCTCGCGCAGGGACTTCTGCAGCACCACCGCCGCCCGCCGCTGCAGCGCGTTGACCAGCGCCGAATCCTGCACCGACAGGATCAGGATCCGTTCCTCGCGACAACACAGGAGCGAATAGAACACCTCCTGCCCCTCGGGATCGTCGGTGGCCACATTGCCGAGCAGCACCAGGGTGGCCGGCACCTCGCGGCGGGCGAGCTTGAACGCCTCGATCACCCCGTGCGGGTCCTTCCAGGGGTCGAAACGGGAGATCTGCACCACGAGCGGCAGATCGGTGGGGATGTCGTAGCGGGCGAGCCGCTCCTCGATCTCCCGCTCCTCGAGCTCCCGGTTCACCGCCGCGAAGGGATCGATGGCCGGCGGGATGAAGCGCTGCGGCACCCGGAGCGCCTGTCGATACTCCGGAAGATGGAACACGGCCACGTCATAGCGCTCGACGAAGCCCGAGAGATACGCCCACACCTCCGGGTTGGGCGCGCTGAGATCGACGTGGCACCACCAGATCCAGGGGCTCTTCTTGCGGAAGTGGCGCACGAGCGGCAGCGGCTGCGGGTCGTGGACCACCACCACATCGTGGTCGAGATGCATGCGCCGGGCGTTCTCGTACACCACCTCCTCGTAGATGTTGCGCTTGAGGTCGGTGAGTCGGATCTCCGCCCCCTGCAGCGCGTTGTGGAACTTCTTGGTGATGCTGAAGAAATCGGGCCGCCCCTGGATCACCCGCCAGCCGGTGCGCACCCCGGCGCTGTTGGCGAGCAGGGTGAGGGAGGAAAGGATTTCCGCAACCCCGCCCCCATAATAGGTGGAGTTGACGTGGACCACGTGGAGATCGCGCAGGCGGTGGGCCTTGTCGAGGATGCGGGCCACCGCTTCCGCTCCGATCAATGGCTCGTAGTCCTCCACCCGCACCGTGGACAAGGCCACGGGCTCGGCTTGCGCGAACCGGGTCATCTCTCCGCCTCCTCGCCCGTGGCCGGCCCGACGCGCGCCGGCCCGCCGGAACCTCCGGGAAGCTAGCCCTCCCGGCTCTCCCCCTTGACCTCGTAGCCCGCCTCGCGGATCGCCGCGCGCAGGCTCTCCACATCGCTGCCGTTCTCCACCGTCACCCGCTTGGCCGTCAGATCCACCGCCACCTTGGCCGAGGGCGCCACCTGGGCGATGGCCTGTTCGATGCTGCGCACGCAGTGCTGGCAGCTCATGCCTTCCACCGCAAACACCACCCGCATCCTGCTCCTCCAGAGTGCAATCGACCCGCTGCCCTATTTGGTGCTTGCCCCAGCCGCAAGGTCAAGCGCGGGGAACCTCCCCGACCGGCCGCGCCCGGCGGTGCCTGGACCCGCGGTGCTGCTGCAGATAGGTGCGGAGGATCTGCGGCACCGTGCTGCCGAGCGGATAGCGGATCGGCGCGGGCGCCGCCAGGGCCAGCTCGGCCAGCGCCTCCTCCAACGCCTCGGGGCTCCGGCACAGGCGGATCGGATAGCGCTGCGCGAGCCGTTCCAGGAAGGCGCGCTGGTCGTTGCTCGGATGCCGGCGGCTCGTCGCCCGGGCGCGCGGCACCGCCACGATGCGGCAGCCCGCCCGCATGGCGTCGCCGAGCAGGCCCATGCCGCCGTGGGTCACCACGAGCGGTCTGCGCGCGAGCAGCGCGGCCAGCTCATCGGGCGCGACAAATCGCCGCCAGCGCAGCTGCCGCGGGCAGAAGCGCCCCTCGCCGATCTGGGCCAGACCTGTCATCCCGAGGCGCAGTGCGGCGCGGTCCGCCGCCTCCACCAGCGCGTCGAACCCGCCCGCCGCGGTGCCCACCGCCACGAACAACCTCAAAGCAACAACCCCTCCGCCACCACCGCCCGCGGATAGAAGCGGCGCAGCTCCGGCCACTGCACCACGAACAGGTCGGCGATCGGATAGACCAGGCGACCGGTGAGCGAGGGGCGCAAGGTGCCGCCGTTCTCGATGAAGATCACGCGCGCCCCGAACAGCTTCCCCCACAGGATCGCAAACAGCGCCACATCGGCCCCGGTCGAGATCACGATCTCCGGCCGCTCCCGCCACATCACCCAAAAGGCCTGGACCGCGTTGCACAGGGTCGGCCAAAGCCGCCTGCGTGGATGGGGCAGATGGTAGACCCGCCGGATCCAGGCCGGCAGCGGCCGGGGGCTCGGGTAGGTGACGAGGAAGGCATCCTCCAACACAATGCCCTCGAGCGCCCGCAACAGCTCCGAGAGATGACCGCCCGCCGAACAGGCGAGCGCCACCCGCCGCCGTTCGCGAAAGCCCCTCCTCACCACCGCACAAGCTCCCGGGTACCTCCGAAACGCCGCGCGATGCGCCCGCGCCGGTCCAACAGCACCAGCCACGGCTCGCCGGGTGCGGTGGCGGAGAGCGCCTCGAGATCGTCGGCGCCGTAGAGATCGAGCGGCACCCGCGCGAGCAGGGCCCAGCTGCGCAGCCCCAACAACAAGAGATTGAGCCTGAGCCAGCCGCGAAGACCGGGGGGAAATACCAGCCGCAGGTCGATGTCCGAACCCGCCCCCGGCATGAGGCCGCGCGCGGGAAGCGAACCCAGCACCACCGCCTCATCCAGCCACGCGATGCGATCGAGGCGGGCGGCGAGCCGTTCGAGGAAACGACGGATGCGGGCGGGCTCCACCCGAAGCCGTGGCGCGTAACGGGCACAGACCCACAGCTGGCCGTTCAGGGTGAAGTTGAGGGTATGGGCGAGCGCCCAGGCGAACAGCAGGCCCGCCGCGCTCCGGGTTTCCAGAACCCAGGCCAGCGCCAGGGTGACCGCGAGCTCGACCAGCAGCCGGAAGGACAGCTCCTTGCGCCCCATGCCGCGCATCCCCTGGAACCACCAGTTGATGCACAGGATGGTCAGCGGGTTCTGCACCCAGCGCGAGCGCTGCACCCGTTGCGGCAGGAGCGGATAGCTCTTGGCCTTCACCGAGGCGTGGACCCGTTGCTGCGCGCCAATTCAACTGTTAAGAGAACTCCGGGTCAAGGTGCGGCGCCATGGGGGTTCGTCTGCTGCCGGCGCTGTTCGCCGCCGCCTTCGGCTTCTCCTTCCTCTCGGCGGCGCTGGCCGAGAGTCTGGGTCTCGGGCGGGCGCGGATCCTGTTGTTCACCGCTCTCGTGCTGGCGCTTTTGGCGGCGAGCCTGTTCGTGGGACCGCCGCTCCTCCGCAGGCCCCGGCATCTGCCCCTGTTCCTGCTGCTCCTGCTCGCGCTGCTCGCCTGGTGGCACGTGGGCCGACCCTTCGATCCCCTCGACTACAAGATCCTGCTGCCGCTCCTGGTGCTGTTGTTGTTGCCGGAGCTCGCCCGCGCGCTCTCCGGGCTCGATGTGGCGCGCCTGGTATGGTTTCTGCTGCTGTTGTACGTGCTCGCGAGCGGGGCCGCCCTGGCGCTGCTCGAGCCTTCGGTGTTGGTGCGCGGCTATGAGGCCATCCGGCGCTGGGATGTGACCGGCTCGATGGTGAGCCACAGCAGCCTGTTGTTGCTCTTTCTCCTGCTCAGCGCCGCCCGGCTCGCCCGCGAGCCCTTCACCCCCCTCGCCCTGCCCGCCTGGGCCGCGGTGTTGCTGGCGCTGGCGATGATCTTCCTTGCCGCAACCCGCACCACGGTGGCGATCCTGGCCCTGTTCGTGCTGCTCGACCTCATCGCCGGCCCTGGAGATCGCGTCCGCTTCTGGATCCGGGCCTTGATCCCCGCAGCGCTCGCCTTCGCCGTCGCGACGGTGCTGGTGAGCGACGTGATGTGGCGCCGGCTCGTGGGACTCGGGCTCGAGGAGTACACCTCCGGGCGGCTTGCCAGCTGGTCCTACTGGTTCGCGCTGGCGGTGCGCCATCCGCTGGGCCTTGGGATCGGCTACGTGCGCCAGGAGCTGGCCGCGGAGCGCCCGTGGTTGGACGGCGGCGTGCCGCTCGAGTGGCCCCACAACGAGTTGTTGCGCTTCTGGGTGGAGGGCGGCTGGGCGGGCCTCGTGCTGATCGTGCTCCTGATGCTGGCGCTCGTGAAAATGGCGCTCTATGCGGCCCGATGTGCCGAGCGCGCGGACGAACGGGCGCTCGCGCTCGGCCTTGCTGCGGACATGCTCGCCCGCAGCCTGTTGCAGAACTATTTCAACGAAATCTACCAGGCGACCATGGCGGTGCTGGTGATCGGCCTGCTCGCCTACCGGGGGCTTGTCACCGGCGAGCAGGCGCGCCAGCCTGTGCTGCCGGGAGCGGCCGGCGTAGCTCAACGGTAGAGCATCCGCCTTGTAAGCGGGGGGTTGGGGGTTCGAATCCCTCCGCCGGCACCAACCCGCTGCCCCGGCTCACCACCGCGCCGCGCCTCCCGTGCGGTCGCCCGGAGAACCGGGCGCCGTCCGTGCCCCGTCCTCGCGACAAGAAACGGCGGCCACACAGAGGTGCTGCGCCCACGCCGTGCAGCCCCGGCAGCGGCCGTCGGGCCGCCGCTCAGCGCAGCCGGCCGTGGCAGTGCTTGTATTTGCGCCCGGAGCCGCAGGGACAGGGCTGGTTGCGGCCCACCTTGCCCCAGTTCTGGGGATCGCGGGCGACGGTCTCGCCCTCCGGTCCGCCGGCGCCCGCCATCGCCATGGCCCTCGCCTTGGTACCCTGGGCCGCCCGGGCGCGGGGCGCCGGTGCGGCGCCGTCGGCGGCCGGTGCCGGCTCCGCCATGCGGATCTCGAGATGGGCGAGCAGCTGGGTGACCGTGAGGCGCAGGTTGGCCAGCATGGATTCGAACAGGGCGAACGCCTCGCGCTTGTATTCGTTGAGCGGATCACGCTGGCCGTAGCCGCGCAGGTGGATGCCCTGGCGCAGGTGGTCGAGATGCAGCAGGTGCTCCTTCCACAGATGGTCCAAAACCTGCAACAGCACGCTCTTTTCCGCCGTGCGCATCAGGCTCTCGCCGTACTGGGCCACCTTCTTCGCCATCAGCTTGTCGGCGGCATCGCGGATGCGGGCCTCGATCTCCTCCTCGGCGATGCCCTCCTCCTTGGCCCAGTCGGCGATCGGCAGCTCGAGCCCGAAGATGCGGCGCACCTCGCGGGCCAAGCTCTCCACGTCCCACTGTTCCGGGTAGCTCTTCTCGGGGATGCAGCGCCGCACCAGGTCCTCGATCACCTGGTGGCGCATGTCGCGGACGGTATCGGAGACGTCGTCGGCGCGGATGAGATCCAAGCGCTGCTCGTAGACGACCTTGCGCTGGTCGTTCATCACGTCGTCGTATTTGAGCAGGTTCTTGCGGATCTCGAAGTTGCGCGCCTCCACCTTCTGCTGCGCCTTCTCGAGCGCCTTGTTGATCCACGGGTGGACGATCGCCTCGCCTTCCTTGAGGCCGAGCTTCTGCAGCACCCCGTCCATGCGCTCGGAGCCGAAGATGCGCATGAGGTCGTCCTCGAGGGAGAGGAAGAACTTGGACCGGCCCGGATCGCCCTGCCGTCCCGAGCGGCCGCGCAGCTGGTTGTCGATGCGCCGGGCCTCGTGGCGCTCGGTGCCGATCACATAGAGGCCGCCGAGCTCCACCACCTTCTTGTGCTCCTCCTCAACCTCGCGGCGGATGCGCTCGACTTCGGCGGGATCGGGATCCTCGCCGAGCTCCTGCTTGATGCGCATCTCGGCGTTGCCGCCGAGCTGGATGTCGGTGCCGCGGCCGGCCATGTTGGTGGCGATGGTGACCGCCCCCACCCGCCCCGCCTGGGCGATGATCTGCGCCTCCTGCTCGTGGTAGCGGGCGTTCAGCACCTGGTGCGGGATGCCCCTGGCCTTGAGCATCTTGGACAGCCGCTCGGACTTCTCGATGGAGACGGTGCCCACCAGCACCGGCTGGCCCTTCCTGTGCGCCTCTTCGATCTCGCGCACGATGGCCTCGTACTTCTCCCGCGCCGTACGGTAGACCTCGTCGTCCTCGTCCTTGCGGATCATCGGCTTGTGGGTGGGGATCACCACCACCTGGAGGCCGTAGATCTCCTCGAACTCGGCCGCCTCGGTGGCGGCGGTGCCGGTCATGCCGGCGAGCTTTTCGTAGAGCCGGAAGTAGTTCTGGAAGGTGATGGAGGCGAGGGTCTGGTTCTCCGGCTGCACCCGCACCCCCTCCTTGGCCTCGAGCGCCTGGTGCAGCCCGTCGGAATAGCGGCGCCCGGGCATCATGCGGCCGGTGAACTCGTCGACGATGATCACCTGCCCGCCCCGCACCAGATAGTCCACGTCGCGCCGGAACAGATGGTGGGCGCGCAGCGCCTGCTGGATGTGATGCACCAGCGTGACGTTCTCGATGTCGTACAGATCGCTCGAGCGCAGCAGCCCCTCCTGCGCCAGCATCGCCTGCATGCGCTCCACGCCCCGCTCGGTGAGCGTCACCACCCGCTGTTTCTCGTCCTTCTCCCAGTCCTCCGGTGTGAGCCGCCTTACGAGGGCGTCGATGCGCCGGTAGAGCTCGGAACTGTCCTCGGCGGGACCGGAGATGATCAGCGGGGTGCGGGCCTCGTCGATGAGGATGCTGTCCACCTCGTCGACGATCGCATAATAATGCCCCCGCTGGACCATGTCCTCGAGGCGCAGGCGCATGTTGTCGCGCAGGTAATCGAAGCCGAACTCGTTGTTGGTGCCGTAGGTGACGTCGCAGGCATAGGCGGCGCGGCGCTGGGCCTCGTCGAGCCCGGAGACGATACAGCCCACCGACAGGCCGAGCAGGCGGTAGATGGGCCCCATCCACTCGGCGTCGCGCCGGGCCAGATAGTCGTTGACCGTCACCACATGGACGCCGCGGCCGGTGAGGGCGTTGAGGTAGACCGGCAGGGTGGCGACCAGGGTCTTGCCCTCGCCGGTCTTCATCTCGGCGATCTTGCCCTGGTGCAGCACCATGCCGCCGATCAGCTGGACGTCGAAATGGCGCTGGCCGAGGGTGCGCTTGGCCGCCTCCCGGACCAGGGCGAAGGCCTCGGGGAGCAGATCATCAAGGCTCTCGCCCTGATGGTGGCGCTCGCGCAGCCGTTCGCTCTCGCCGCGCAGCTCCGCATCCGACAGCCCCTCGAAGCGCGGCTCGAGGGCGTTGATCCGCTCCACCTCCCGCCGCAGTTTCCGGATGATGCGATCGTTCGCGGTGCCGAAGATCCGCCGCGCCAGGGTGCCGAGCATGTTCGGATGAAACCTTCTCTTGGGAGGCCCGCCGCGTTCCGACCTCAGATAAGGCCCGCCCCGAACGCTGTCAACGCGAGCCGCGGGCCGAAAGGTCTCTGTTGCGACGCACAAGCGGCCGTCCTAGGTTGGCGCCGCCCTGAGGGAATCCGATGTCGGCCAACCGTCCCATGGAACGACCGAAGCGACGCCCCAACCGCCCGCATTTCGGATCCGGCCCCACCGCCAAACGCCCCGGCTGGTCGGTGGAGGTGCTCCGGGATGCGCTCGTGGGGCGTTCCCACCGCTCCGCCCCCTGCCGGGCGCGGCTTCGCGAGGTGATCGTGCGCAGCCGGGAGCTGTTGGGCCTGCCGGCGGACTGGAAGCTCGCCGTGATGCCGGGATCCGACACCGGCGCCTTCGAGGCGGCGCTGTGGAACCTCCTCGGGCCGCGCGGCGTGGACGTGATGGTGTTCGACAGTTTCGGCGAGGGCTGGCGCAAGGACGTGCAGGAGCAGCTGCGGCTCGCGGACGTGCGGGTGCTCCGGGCACCCTACGGCGAGCTGCCCGATCTCGGCGCCTACGATCCCTCCCGGGATCTCGTGCTGTGCTGGAACGGCACCACCTCGGGGGTGTGCGTGCCCCACGGCGAGTGGATCCCGCTTGAGCGGGAGGGGCTCGTGCTGTGCGACGCCACCTCGGCGGTGTTCGCCGTCGAGCTGCCGTGGGAGCGGTTGGATGCGGTGACCTGGTCCTGGCAGAAGGTGCTGGGCGGCGAGGCGCAGCATGGCATGCTGGCGCTCTCGCCCCGCGCACTCGCCCGCCTCGCCGCCTATCGCCCCCCCTGGCCCCTGCCCAAACTGTTCCGCATCGCCAAGGACGGCGTGCCGCTCGCGGGTCTCTTCGACGGCGACACCATCAACACCCCCTCCATGCTGGCGGTCGAGGACGCCCTCGATGCGTTGCGCTGGCTCGAAGGAACAGGCGGGCTCGCCGCCGCCGTCGCCCGCTGTCGCCGCAACGCCGCCATCCTGGGCGCCTGGGTCGCGCGCACGCCCTGGGTGGACGCCCTCGCCGCGAGACCCGAGATCCGCTCCCCGACCTGCTTCTGCCTGACCCTCGCCGACCCAGCGGTGCGGGCGCTCGAGGAGAGCCGTCGTCGGGAGCTGGTGCGCCGGTTGGTGGGGCTGCTCGAGCGGGAGGGCGTGGCCTTCGATATCGCCGCCTACCGGGAGGCGCCGGCGGGGCTGCGCATCTGGACCGGGGCGACGGTGGATGCGGAGGATCTCGAGGCGCTGTTGCCCTGGCTCGATTGGGCCTGGGCGCAGGTGGCGGCGGAGTTCGCGGTGAACGCGCGCGCGGAGGGATGATGCCCAAGGTCCTGATCGCCGACAAGCTCAGCCCCCATGCCCGCACGCTGTTCGAGCGGCGGGGCATTCTCTCTGAGGAGCGCACCGGCCTCGGCGAAGAGGAGCTCGCCTCCATCGCCGGCCGCTATGATGGTCTCGTGGTGCGCTCGAGCACCCGGGTCACCGCCCGGGTGCTCGAGGCCGGCGCACCCCGGCTCAAGGTGGTGGGCCGGGCCGGGATCGGCGTCGACAACATCGACGTCGAGGCGGCCACCCGCATGGGGGTGGTGGTGATGAACGCGCCCTTCGGCAATGCGGTGACCACCGCCGAGCACACCATCGCCCTCATCCTCGCCCTCGCCCGCCGCATCCCCGCCGCCGACCGCTCGACCCGCGCCGGCCGCTGGGAGAAGTCCCGCTTCATGGGCATGGAGCTGATGGGCAAGACCCTCGGCCTGATCGGCTGCGGGAATATCGGCTCCATCGTCGCCGAGCGCGCCCAGGGCTTGAAGATGAAGGTGATCGTCCATGATCCCTTCCTCGCCGAGGAGCGCGCGCGAAGCCTCGGGGTGGAGCGGGTGTCCTTCGACGAGCTGCTCGCCCGCGCGGATATCATCTCCCTGCACGTGCCGCTTACCGAGCAGACCCGCAACATCCTCTCCCGGGAGGCGCTCGCCCGGGCCAAGCCCGGGGTGCGGATCGTCAACTGCGCCCGCGGCGGGCTGGTGGACGAACAGGCGCTGTGCGAGCTCATCCGGGCGGGGCATGTCGCCGGGGCGGCCTTGGACGTGTTCGCCGAGGAACCGCTTTGGCACTCGCCCCTGTTCGAGCTGGAGGAGGTGGTGCTCACCCCGCACCTCGGCGCCTCCACCGCCGAGGCGCAGGAGAAGGTGGCGCTGCAGATCGCCGAGCAGATGAGCGACTTCCTCCTTCACGGGGCGATCACCAACGCCCTCAACATGCCCTCGGTCTCGGCGGAGGAGGCGCCCCGGCTCAAGCCCTACATGCGGCTTGCCGAACAGCTCGGTTCCTTCGCCGGCCAGCTCACCGAGACCGGCATCAAGGCGGTCACCCTCACCTACGGCGGCGAGGCGGCGGCGCTCAACACCCGTCCGCTCACCCAGATCGCGCTGCAAGGGCTGCTCAAGCCCCTGCTCGAGAGCGTCAACATGGTGAGCGCGCCGGCCATCGCGCGCGCCCGCAACATCGAGGTCACCACGGTGGAACGGGAGCATCTCGCCGGCTACCGCACCCTCATGACGGTGGAGGTGACCACCGAACGCGGCCGGCGGGAGGTGAGCGGCACGCTCTTCCAGGGCTCCGAGCCGCGGGTGGTCTCCATCCAGGGCATCCCCATGGAGGCGCGGCTCGGCCCGCACATGCTCTATGTGCGCAACCTCGACAAGCCGGGCCTGATCGGCGCGGTGGGCACCACCCTCGGCGAGGCGGGGGTCAACATCGCGAGCTTCCACCTCGGCCGCGACCGCCCGGGCGGCAACGCCATCGCGCTCGTGGAGGTGGACCAGCCGATCGGCGCCGAGCTGCTCGCCCGCATCCGCAACCTGCCGCATGTGCTGCAGGCGAAGGCGTTGCGTTTCTCCTAAGGAAATCCCAAGGGGCGACGGCCCGGCCTCGAGCGAAGCGGCGTCGTTCGGGCGCGTCGTCGGGCTCGATTGTCGGCCTTGGAGCGGGCGCCTATAGAAGCACATAGACGACTCAGCGGATGGGTGGCCGAGCGGTTTAAGGCAGCGGTCTTGAAAACCGCCGGGCGGAACACCGCCCCGTGGGTTCGAATCCCACCCCATCCGCCAGCCGGTTGTCTCCGGCCGTTGCGGCCCCTCGCTGCGTGCCCCAAGACCGGTGGGCCGGAGCAGCTGATCGCCGAGTCTCCGAGACACCGCCCCACCCATTAGGGCCTCCTCCCGGGAGCCAGCGGAGGGAGGACGGCGGGTGTGCAGCCGGCTTCGCCGGCGATGGGGGCGAACCGGCAAACCCGCCGCGGTTCTTTGCGCGCGAACCGGTTGTCGGCGA
>JALSGW010000334.1 GCA_026982585.1 Alphaproteobacteria bacterium
CCGCCCGCCCGGACTGGCTCGGCCCCGGCGAGGCGCTGCAACTTCCGGTCCCGCCCGCGCGCCGCGATGCGGTGCGGGAAGCACTGCCTGCGCTGCTCGCGGGACAGCGCGCGGACGGCGCCCTCCTGCCCCGGCACGGGCGCCGCAAACGGGTGCTGGTGTGCGATATGGACAGCACCGCCATCCAGGTCGAGTGCGTGGACGAGCTCGCCCGACTGGCCGGCCTGGGGCCGCGCATCGCCGCCATCACCCGGCGCGCCATGGCCGGGGAACTCGATTTCGCCGCCTCCCTGCGGCTGCGGGTGGCGTTGCTCGAGGGCCTGCGGCTGCGCGACATCGACTTGATCTGCCGGGAGCGCATCCAGCCCACGCCCGGCATGCGCACCCTGCTCCGCACCATGCAGGCGCACGGCGCCTTCTGCGCCCTGGTCTCGGGCGGCTTCACCGAGTTCAGCCGCTTCGTGCGCTGGCTGCTCGGCTTCGACATGGACCTCGCCAACGAGCTGGAGGTGGAGGACGGCGTGCTCACCGGAAGGCTGCGCCCGCCGCTCCGCGGCCCGGAGGCCAAACGGGAGACCCTGCTCCGGCTCGCCGCCCGCTACGGGTCGGGACCCGGGGACACGCTGGCGGTGGGCGATGGCGCCAACGACCGGCTCATGTTCGAGGCGGCTGGCCTGGCGGTCGCCTTCCGCCCCCATGCGGTGCTGCGCCCCTTTGCCCATGCGGTGCTCGACCACGCCGACCTGCGGGCGGTGCTCTACCTCCAGGGCTACCGCCGGGAGGAGTTCGTGGAGGAGGGGTGATCAGGCTGCGGGCGCGGCGCACGCCGCTTGGCACACCTTCGGCCTTCCCCCGCTCAGGGTTCAGGCGGCGCGGCGGTGGGCGGCGAGGATGACGTCCACCATGTCCGCCATCATGTCCACGAGGCGATAGTCCTTGGGCGTATAGATCCGCGCCACCCCCGCCTCGCGCAGCCGCCGGGCGTCCTCGGGCGGGATGATGCCGCCCACCACCACCGGCAGCGCACCCAGACCGAGTGCGCGAAGGCGTTTGAAGAGCTCCTCCACGAGGGCGAGATGGGCGCCCGAGAGCACCGACAGGCCGATCAGATGCACCCCCTCCTCGAGCGCGCTCGCGGCGATGCGGGCGATGGAAAGCCGGATTCCCTCGTAGACCACCTCCATGCCGCAGTCCCGCGCCGCCACCGCGATCTGCTCGGCCCCGTTGGAATGGCCGTCGAGACCGGGTTTGCCGATCAGGATCTTGGGACGCCGGCCGAGGATGCGCCGGGCCTCCTCCACCCGCAGCCGCACCTCGGCAAGCCCGCCGTCGCCGACGGCGGCAAGCGGCGCTCCGACCCCGGTCGGGGCCCGATAGTCCCCCCACAGCTCCCGCAACACCTGCGCCCACTCGCCCACCGTGACCCCCACGCGCGCGCAGTGGATCGTGGGCGGCATGATGTTGTCCCCGCATTCCGCGGCCCGCCTGAGCGCATCCAGCGCCCTTTGCACCGCACCGCCGTCCCGCCGCCTGCGATGGGCGCACAGCCGCTCCACCTGGCGCGCCTGCGCCTCCCGGTCCACCTGCGCCACCACCGCAGCCCCGTCCCGCAACAAAGGGGAGGGCTCGCCCTCGGTGTAACAGTTCACCCCCACCACCGGCAGCCGTCCCTCGGCGATGGCCCTAACACGTAACGTGTTGGACTCCACCAGCCGGCTTTTCATATAGCCGTTTTCGATCGCCGCCACCGCGCCGCCCATCGCCGCGATGCGGTCCAGCTCCTCGCGGGCCTGGTGTTTGAGCTCCTCCACCTTGGCCGCGATCACCCGGGAGCCGTCGAGGATGTCCTCATATTCGAGGAGATCGGTCTCGAGGGCGAGGATCTGCTGGGCCCTGAGCGACCATTGCTGGTCCCAGGGGCGGGGCAGGCCGAGGGCCTCGTTCCAGGCCGGCAGCTGGACCGCCCGGGCGCGGGCGCGTTTGGAGAGGGTGACGCCGAGCATCTCGATCAGGATGCGGTAGACGTTGTTCTCGGGCTGCTGTTCGGTGAGGTTGAGGGAGTTCACCTGAACTCCGAAGCGAAAGCGTCGCAGCTTCGGATCCTCAACCCCATAGCGGGTGCGGGTGATCTCGTCCCAGAGCTCGACGAAGGCGCGCAGCTTGCAGATCTCGGTGATAAAGCGCAGGCCGGCGTTGACGAAAAAGCTCACCCGGCCCACCACCTCCGGGAAACGTTCGGCCGGCACCTCGCCGAGCTCCCGCACCGCATCCAGGACGGCGATGGCGTTCGCCAGGGTGAAGGCCAGCTCCTGCACCGGGGTCGCACCCGCCTCCTGGAGGTGATAGCTGCACACGTTGATGGGGTTGAAGCGCGGCATCTCGCGGGCGGCGAAGGCGATCACATCGGCGGCCAGCTTGATCGAGGGCCGCGGCGGGAAGATGTAGGTGCCGCGCGAGAGATACTCCTTGAGGATGTCGTTCTGCACCGTGCCGCGCAGCTCCGCGCGCCGCGCCCCCTGGCCCTCCGCCACCGCCACATACAGCGCGAGCAGGAAGGGGGCGGTGGCGTTGATGGTCATGGAGGTGTTGAGGCGGGCAAGGGGCAGGTCCTGAAACAGCCGCTCCATATCGTCGATGGAACTCACCGGCACCCCGACCCGGCCGACCTCGCCGGCTGCGAGCGGATGATCGGCGTCGTAGCCGGTCTGGGTGGGGAGGTCGAAGGCCACCGACAGACCGGTCTGGCCGCGCGCCAGATGGGTCCGAAACAAGGCGTTGCTGGCCTCGGCGGAACTGTGCCCGGCATAGGTGCGAAACAGCCACGGCCGATCGCGTCCGGAATGTGCCAACACCATCCTCCTCGCCCTCCCGTGTTATCGCCGCTGCGATAACATCATCGGAGCTGAAGGTCAAAGCGCATATGCGATACGCTGTTGACGGCGCTGCACAAACCTGTCATCGAAGGTGTTGACGGTTGTGGGGGAGCGAGGATGTCGCGCCAGCAGGTGGAGGCCATCATCCGCAAGTTCGGATCCCAGCAGCGGGTCGCCGAGCTGTTGGGGATCTGGCAGACGGCGGTGTCCGGGTGGATCCGCCGCGGAGCCATCCCGGCCCGCAGGCAGGAGGAGCTGCTCGCCATCGCCCGGCGGGAGGGCATCGACCTCAAGCCGGAGGACTTCTTCCGGGGTGTGTTGGGGGAGCACGAGCGGGCCGCGGGCGGCGCGTCTGCAGGCCCGTCTTCAGGAGCGGGCCTGGGTTCCGAGCCCAACGGATCGCGGGCCCAGCAGCCGGGTGGCGGCGCCACCGCGGTGCTCGAGCGGCCGCCCGCGGTGGTCCGTGCCACCAAGGATCTCTACGAGATCGGCGAGATCCCGCCGCTCGGCCATGTGCCCAAGAACATGTACGCCTGGGTGATCCGCAAGGAGCGGCACGGCGAGCCCATGTTCGCCATGCAGCAGGAGGTGGTGCCGGTGTGGGACATCGGCGAGGACGAGGTGCTGGTCCATGTGATGGCGGCGGGCGTCAACTACAACGGGGTGTGGGCCTCGCTGGGCAAGCCGATCTCGCCGCTCGACGTCCACAAGCAGCCCTATCACATCGCCGGCTCGGATGCCTCCGGCATCGTCTGGGCGGTGGGCGCCAAGGTGAAGCGGTGGAAGGTGGGCGACGAGGTGGTGGTCCACTGCAACCAGGACGATGGGGACGACGAGGAGTGCAACGGCGGCGATCCGATGTTCTCTCCGAGCCAGCGGATCTGGGGCTATGAGACCGGCGACGGCAGTTTCGCCCAGTTCTGCCGGGTGCAGTCGCGCCAGCTGATGCCGCGGCCCAAACATCTCACCTGGGAGGAGTCGGGCTGTTACGTGCTCACCCTCGCCACCGCCTATCGCATGCTCTTCGGCCATCCGCCCCATACCCTCAAGCCCGGCGACCATGTGCTGGTCTGGGGCGGTGCCGGCGGGCTGGGATCGATGGCCATCCAGTTGATCGCCGCAAGCGGCGCGCATGCCATCGCCGTCATATCGGACGAGAGCAAGCGCGAGTTCGTGCTCTCGCTGGGCGCCAAGGGGGCCATCAACCGGCGCGAGTTCTCGTGCTGGGGCGAGATGCCCGATCCCATGGACCGGGAGGCCTACGGCCGCTGGATCCGGGAGGTGCGCCGTTTCGGTCAGGCGATCTGGGCCATCACCGGCAAGGGCAACGACGTGGACATCGTCTTCGAGCACCCCGGCGCCGCCACCTTCCCGGTCTCCCTGTTCGTGGTCAAGCGCGGCGGCATGGTGGTGATCTGCGCCGGCACCACCGGCTACAAGCTGACCCTCGACGCCCGCTATCTGTGGATGCGGCAGAAGCGGGTGCAGGGCAGCCATTTCGCCCATCTCAAACAGGCCATGGCGGCCAACCGCTTCGTCATCCGCCGGCAGGTGGATCCCTGCATGAGCGAGGTGTTCGGCTGGAGCGACATCCCCCGCGCCCATCAGAAGATGATGCACAACCAGCACAAGCCGGGCAACATGGCGGTGCTGGTGCAGGCCAAGCGCCCGGGCATGCGCACCCTCGAGGAGGCGATGGAGGACTGAGGGCGGTGGAGGCGGCGATTCGATCCCACGCACAGCGCCGCCTGGCCGCTGCCGCGGCGGCGGTTGAGGAGGTGTGCGCCCGCGCCCGCGAGCGGGTGGCGGCGCGGGTGGCTCCCGGCGGCGGCATCGATCCGGAACGCCTCACCCGCTTTCAGACGGCCGCGCATGGGCTCGCCTGGTACGACACCTATCGCGGGGCGCTGGCGGCGCTTGCGGAATGGCTTGCGCGGCTGGAGGCGAGCGGACAGCTGGGGCCGGTGGAGGGGTGGATCGCCGAGCTGGTGGGCGCCGAGTACCTCGGGCGCATCCGAGGCGGCCTTCCCATGAGCCCGGGGGAGTATGTGCGTCCGTGGGATCTCGGGCTCGAGGAGGAGGAGCTCGCGGCGCTCCAGCACCCCGAGCTCGGGGCGCTGATGGTCGAGGGACGCGATCGCGCGCGGCTCGAGCGGCTCGCGGAGGCCTTCCGGGAGGGCCGTTTCGGCGCATGGGGGCTGGATCTGGAGGAGCTCGAGCTGGTGCGCGACCAGTTCCACCGCTTCGCCGAGGAGCGGGTGCGGCCCGAGGCCCAGAGCTGGCATCTCGAAGACCGGCTGATTCCCATGGAGCTGATCGACGAGCTCGCGCAACTCGGCGTCTTCGGCCTCACCGTGCCGGAGGCCTACGGCGGGCTCGGCATGGGCAAGCTCGCCATGTGCGTGGTCAGCGAGGAGCTGTCGCGGGGCTCGCTGGCGGTGGGCTCGCTCGCCACCCGCTCCGAGATCGCCGCCGAGCTCATCCTCCGCGGCGGCCGCGAGGATCAGCGCCAGAGCCTGCTGCCGCGCATCGCCCGCGGTGAGGTGATTCCGACGGCGGTGTTCACCGAACCCGACGCCGGCTCCGACCTCGCCCGCATCCAGACCCGGGCCGTGCTCACAGACGGCATGTGGCGGGTGTACGGGGCGAAGACCTGGATCACCCATGCCGCGCGGGCCGATCTCATGACGCTGCTGGTGCGCACCGAACCCGATCGGGAGGGCCATCGGGGTCTGTCCATCCTGCTCGCCGAGAAACCGCGCGGCACCGATGAAGAGCCCTTCCCGGTGGAGGGGCTGAGCGGATCCGAGATCCCGGTCCTGGGCTACCGGGGCATGAAGGAGTATGCCCTGTCCTTCGACGGGTTTCGGGTGCCCGAAGGGGGGCTGTTGGGTGCGGAGCGGGGCTGCGGCTTCCGCCAGTTGATGGCCACCTTCGAGAGCGCCCGCATCCAGACCGCGGCCCGGGCGGTGGGGGTGGCGCAGAGCGCGCTCGAGGAAGGGGTGCGCTATGCCTCGGAACGGCGGCAGTTCGGACGACCGATCATCGCCTTTCCGCGGGTGTTCGCCAAGCTCGCCTGGATGGGAGCGGAGGTGATGGCGGCCCGCCAGCTCACCTTCCAGGCGGCACGGGCCAAGGACGGCGGCGGCCGGTCGGACCGGGAGGCGGGGCTCGCGAAACTGCTCAGCGCCCAGGTGGCCTGGACCGCCGCCGACAATGCGCTTCAAATCCACGGCGGCAATGGCTATGCTCTCGCCTATCCGATCAGCCGGATCCTCTGCGACGCCCGCATCCTCAACATCTTCGAGGGCGCCGCGGAGATCCAGGCGCAGGTGATCGCGCGAAGACTCCTGGCTTGAAGGGGGAGGGAGGCTGACGGGAGAGGGAGCGGTTCCCTCTCCCGTTCGTGATAATACGCCATCGCACCAAGCGGCGGCGCCGGCCCGGAACGGTCGGCCCAGCGCGGGCCGACAGCGGTCTCAGCGGTCGGGGCCGGATCCTTGGGCGCGGTGTCGGAGGAACCGTTCGAAGGCCTCGAGGGTGGCGCCGCTGCAATAGTGCTCGATGCCTTCGGCATCCGCCTGGGCGATCCCCTCCGGCACGCCGAGGGCGAGCAGCAGCTCCACCACCAACCGGTGCCGGCGTCGCGCCGCCTGGGCCAGCCGCCAGCCGCTCTCGGTCAGGAACACGGCGCGGTAGGGCTGGGCGGTGACCAGGCCCATCTCGCGCAGGCGGCCGATCATCTTGGCCACGGTGGCGTGGGTGACGCCGAGCCTGCGGGCGATGTCCACCGCCCGCACCTCGCCCTGTTGTTCGAACAGATCCGCGATCAGCTCCACATAGTCCTCGACCACCGCGCTTTCCTTGGCCCTTCGGGTGCGCCGGTGGTAGCGGGCCTGTTCGTCGGGGGTGAGCTCCGCCGAGATGCCGCCGACATCCCGTGAGGGAGGGCGCCCGGCGGTGCCGCTCTGCTCGCTGTCGATCACGATCCCTCTCCGGACCGCTCGCAAGTGCCCACGCCTTTGAAGCAGGGCCGCCGTGTCGTCAAGGGAAGGGGCGGGGCCCGGAGCGGGCATGGTCGCACCCATCAAAGCGGCACGAAGAGGGCGGTGGCATACATGATGCCGACGCCGGTGGCGAGCCCGCTCAACACCGCCGGCGAGGCGTAGGCCGCCTCGTAGCGGCGCAGCAGATAGAGGGTGATCTCGATCACCACCTGCAGGATGGCGCCGGCGGCGATGGCGAAACAGACCGCGACCCAGAAGGGGGTGACGGCGAACGCGCCCAGCCAGGCGCCCGGGACCGTGGGCAGGCCGGCGAGGAGGAGCAGGGCGGGGAACACCCACGCCCGCGGGCCGCGGCCGATCATGGGGGCGACGATACCGACACCTTCGGTGAGGTTGTGGAGGGTGAAGCCGAGGATGAGAAAACCGGCCAGCGCCACCTCGCCGGCGGTGAAGGCGGCGCCCACGGCGAGGCCCTCGCCGAAGTTGTGCAGGCCGATGCCGAGGGCGACGAAGGTGGCGAGCCGCACGCCTTCGAGCGTGCCCCCGGCGCCCCAGCGCCCGACGAAGAGGAGGATTCCCGTGGTGAGCAGGGTGAGCAGGCCGAAGAGGGTGCCGGCGCCGAGACCGGGCGGGGCGAGGGCGACGAACTCGAACCCTTCATCGAGGGTATCGAAGAGCAAAAACAGCAACAGCCCCACGGTGAGCGCCAGCAGATAGGGCAGGCCCCGCTGGCCCCAGCGGATCAGCAAGGGATAGCTGAGCATGCCGATCGCCACCGGCACCACCCCGATCATCACCCCGAGCAGGCCGAGGGCGGCGAACTCCATGGCTCCGGGTGCCGGGGTGGGCAGCGCCACCTCCACCACATGTTCGAAGCTGAGGCCGGTTTGGGTGATGATGAGGATGCGGTGGAGAGCACCCGGCTCCCAGGGGTAGGGGATGCGGACCTGGACGGTCTGCAGCCGGCCGATCGGCCCCGGCGGGTTCTGTTCGAAGCGCCAATAGGCGCCGTCCACCTGGATCTGGGCGATGCGCACGGGCTCGCTGCCGTCCGCGCGCAGGGTGAGGAGGATGCCCTCGTCGTCGAGCTCGGTGCGCTCCACCACGATCTCCTCCACCGGCGGCGCGTCGCCGGCGAGGCGCTCGACCGGGCGCAGCCACCACATCGCCCAGCCGGTGGCGACCACCAGCAGCGCCACCCCGAGAAAGGCGAGCAGGCGGGCGCGGCTCATGCCACCTGCTCCCGGACGTCGAAGAAGCCCATCCAGCCGAGTTCGGTGAACTCGCTCTGGTGGGCGTGGAACATGTAGAGGCCTGGCTCGTGGTCTTGGAAGGTGAACTCCAGGATGCCGCGCTGGGCCTGGCACTGCATGATGGTGTCGACCGTGCGCAGGGTCGGCGTGAGGGTGGTGCCGTGGTCGTAGTAGTCGAAGAAGTTGCCGTGGAGGTGGAAGGAATTGACGGGATCGAACTCGGTGACGTTGATCAGGTAGATGCGCACCGGTCGTTTGCGTTCGATGGGAATCGGCTTGTCGGCGTAGGCGAAGGCGACGGTGTTGACGGCGTAGATCTCGTTTTCCTCGTCGAAGTTGGTATCGAAGCCGTTCATGACCATGACGAATTCCTGCCAGCGGGCGTTCTCCTCGGTGCCCGCGAGCCGGGAGAGCGCGACCTCCCGCTGGTCGGGATGGCGTTCCGGATCCGGGTCGACGATGAAGGCGCCGTAGAGACCCCGGTGGATGTGGCGTTTCACCGGCATGGAGTGGCAGTGGTAGAGATGGCAGCCGAAGGGCAGCGCGTCGAATTCGTAGACGAAGGTCTCGCCCGGGGCGGCCTCGCCGGCGCCCGGAATGCCGTCCATGCGGGCGGAGTGGATGCCGTGGAAGTGCATGGTGTGGGGCATGCTGCCGCCGTTGACGAAGCGAATGCGGATGCGATCGCCCTCCACGGCGCGCAGGGTCGGCCCGGGCACGCGGCCGTTGTAGGTCCAGGCGGGGAAGTAGAGGCCGGGGGCGATCTCGATAGTCTTGTCCACCACCACCACCTCGTATTCCCGCAGGCGGCGGCCGTCGGGCAGGCGGCTTACGGTGCCGTAGTCGAAATCGGTGAGCAGCGCGTGGGGATCGAAGCCGTTCGCCGCATGGTCCACTTCGCCGCGGGTGCCGAAGGCGAGGCCGCTGTTGACGACGCCCGAGGAATCGCGCGGCAGGCCCGCGATCTTGGGGCCGTGGACGGCGGCGGGCGCATCCTCGCGGCCGCGCGCGCCGCGTCCGGTGAGCGCCCCGAGCAGGATGCTGCCGGATCCCGCAAGCAGGAAGGTCCGCCGCAGCAGATGGGGTTGACGCCACCACACCATGACCATCGCTCCCTGCGCTGTCCTACGTCTCCGCTCCGGCGCCGCCCGGGGGATCCATCGCCGGAGGGCCGGGCTGGTCCCGCACCGCTTGTTGCCGTCGCTTCGGAATTTAGCCTTGTCAACATTACGGTCAAGCGGCTGCATCCGGACAGGGAGGCGCGACCGCACGCGACCATCGTCTGCAGCGGAAGTCGAATAGCGGGAAGGCACGTTATGTCAAATAATGTCCGCGGCCGCGCGGACAGCGCTCCGCCCGAGCGCCCAATCCGGCTGACCGCTTCCAGGCACAGCCGCTGCCCGCTCTCAGCGCGGTGCAATGAGAGCGCGCCAGCGTAGCGGGCATTGGAGCGCGCGATGCGCTCGTCTAGAGTGGCGCCGCGCTTTCCACCATCAACCGCAACGGATCGCTGGAGGCCGAGGATGGCGAAGTTCGGGATCGGACAGCCGGTGCGACGGGTGGAGGACCGGCGCTTTCTCACCGGCCGGGGACGCTATGTGGACGACATCCAGCTGCCCGGTGCGTTGCACCTGGTGCCGGTGCGCGCTCCCCACGCCCACGCCCGTATCCTGCAAATCCGCCTCGATGCCGCCCGCCGCGCGCCGGGCGTGCTGCTCGCGGCCGCCGCCGCCGATCTCGATCCCTCGGGCAAGGCCACCATCCCCTGTTTCGTGCCCCTCAAAAACCGCGACGGCAGCCGCGCACCTCAGCCTCCCTATCCGGTCATCGCCCGCGACCGCGTCCGCCATGTGGGCGAGATCGTGGCGGTGGTGGTGGCGGAGACCCGCGCCCAGGCGCGGGATGCCGCCGAACTCGTGGAGGTGGACTACGAGGAACTCCCCGCCGTCTCCGATCCCGAGGCGGCCCTCAAGGGCCCGGCCCTCCACCCGGAGGCCCCCCGAAATCTCGCCTTCGACTGGCAGTACGGCGATGAGGCGAAGGTGGAGCGCGCCTTCAAGGAAGCCGCACATCGGGTGCGTCTTGAGCTCGTCAACAACCGGCTCGTCTCCTGCGCCATGGAACCCCGCGCCTGTCTGTGCGTCTGGGACGAGGCGGAAGGGCGGCTCGAGGCCTGGCTTCCCACCCAGGGCGGCTGGATGCATCGGGACATCCTGGCCGAACGGGTGCTCGGCATATCCAAGGACCGGGTCCGGGTGCGCACCCCGGACGTGGGCGGCGGGTTCGGCACCAAGATCTTCTTCTATCCCGAATATGCCCTGTGCGCTCTTGCAAGCCGCATGCTCAAGCGGCCGGTGCGGTGGGTGGCCGAGCGCAGCGAGAGTTTCCTGTCCGACGCCCAGGGACGCGACCACCGCACGGTGGCCGAGCTCGCCTTCGATTCCGACTTGCGGATTCTCGCCTATCGCCTGGATGTCACGGCCAATCTGGGCGCTTACCTGAGCAACTACGCGCCCTTCATCCCCACTCTCGCAGCC
>JALSGW010000335.1 GCA_026982585.1 Alphaproteobacteria bacterium
AGCCGCTCCTTGCGGTAGACGTCGAGCAGATGAAACTGGATCTCGTAGCGGTCGCCACCAAGGCCGGTGACACTGCCGACGACCAGATAGTCCTGTCCCAGGGTCTGCCACGCCCCCCAGTTGACATCATCGGGGCTGGTGGGACGGGTCAGCATGTCCCGGGGTGGCAGGAGTTGGAAGCGGCCGCTGCGCCCCAGATCGGCGCGGACGATCGCGGCGACGTCCTCCGGCAGGCCCGCCTGGCCGGCGAACGGCACCACGGCGATGGGAATCGCGCCCTCGACCCCCTGGGTGATTTCGATGGTCAGCTCGCCGCGGGCGCTCCAGGCAAGCCCGAACAGCAACAGGATCCACAACGAACGGTACGGAACGGGCATGACTTATCCTTGCGGTGTGAAGACGAAGTTGAACTCCTGAAACCGGGCGGCGACCGTGGGATCGTCCGGAATGGGCAGGGGGGAAGCCTTGCGCACCGCCACCTCGGCGCTGCGGTCGAAGCCGGGATCGCCGCTGGAGCGGATCACCCGGGCGTCCACCACCCGCCCGCCCGGCGCCACCTTGACCTGGATTGTACAGGACAAACCGGTTCGGTAAGAAGGGGGGCGCAACCAGACCCGCTCCACCGCCCGGCGGATGCGGGCGATGGTGGCGTTGACCTGACGATCGATCTCCTGCCGCCGCCGGGCCAAGCGCTCGGCCTCCTCACGCCGCTTGGCCGCCAGCGCCTTCTTCCTGGCCTCCTCGGCCCGCCGCCGCGCTTCCTCCTCACGGTGGCGGCGTTCCGCTTCCTGACGGCGTTTCTCCGCCTCCAGGCGTTTGCGTTCCGCCGCCTTGCGGGCCTCTTCCAGCCGGGCCAGGCGCTCGGCCTCCTCGCGCCGGCGTTTTTCCAGCTCCGCCAGCCGGCGCGCCTCTTCCTGGGCCTGGCGGCGCTTTTCCCGGGCCAGGGCTTCGAGACGCTTCTTCTCCTCCAGGCGCTTGCGCCGCAATTCCGCAAGACGCCGCTCCTCAGCGATCCGCTGTCGTTTCAGCCGCTCCCGGCGCCGGCGCTCGGCCTCCTCCCGGGCCTTGAGGCGCTCCAGCTCCCGTTGCACCCGGGACTCGTCCACGGCGACCGCCTCGATGATTTCCCGGGGCGGGGACGGCGCGGGCAGCGGCGTCGGCTTCCCGTCCAGCCGGAACAGGAGCAATGCCAGAAGGATCCCGTGGAGGCCGAGGGATTTCAGCAGCGCCGGCAACCAGTCGGGCAGACGGTTCATGAGGGGGGACGGGTCAACAGTCCGACCTGATCGACTCCGGCCCGCTGCAGGGCCGCCATGACCTGGACCACCCGGCCGTAGGCCACCTTGTCGTCCCCGGCCACCAGCACTCGGGTGTCGGGCCGGTGGCGCAGGACGGCCTGCACCTTCACGAGCAGATCCTCGATCCGCACCGGCTCCCGCTCGTTGCCGAGCCGGAGGAAGAAACGGCCGTCGGCCGCCACGGTGACGATCAACGGCGGGGTGTCCCGGGGC
>JALSGW010000336.1 GCA_026982585.1 Alphaproteobacteria bacterium
CGCCCCCGCCCCGTAGGACAGCAGCGCCTCGCGGGCCGCCCTTAACACCTCGGGATGCTGGCCCATGCCGAGGTAGTCGTTGGAGCACCAGACGGTGATCGGTCTGGGGCTCCCGTCGCCGTGGAAGAGGGCGCGGGGAAACCGCCCCACCTGGCGCTCGAGGTCCGCGAAAATCCGGTACCGGCCCTCGGCCCGGATGCGCGCGATGGCGCGTTCGAAGTGCTCCGCATATCGCATGGTCCAGGCCCTCTCTCCGCCGCCCTGGACGCGGCCGCGCCGCCACCTCCCCTATCTCATCCACTTCGCTCCCGCCGGCAAGGCTTCCCTGCGGGCGGCGACTGCGCCAATGGTCGCACGGCAGCCGGGCATGGACCGGGAGGGCGGGGCGTTGCGCGGATGGGATGTGGATGTGGTGGTGGTGGGCGGCGGTGCGGCCGGTGTGGCGGCGGCCTTGGAGCTCCGCGCGCGCGGGGTGGGGGTGCGGATTCTGGAGGCGAGCGGCCGGCTCGGGGGACGGATCCGGACCGACCGCGACAGCCTCGGTGCGCCCTTCGATCTCGGCGCGAGCTGGATCCACGGTGCCGATCGAGGCAATCCCTGGTCCGACATCGCGCTGGCGCTGGGCGCACGCTGGGCGCTCGACCCGAGGCGGCGGCGGGTGGGCGCAAGCGCCGCGGATGGAGAGGAGCTCGGGGCGGCCATCGAGACCGCGCTGCGGGACATGGTCCGGAGGCTCGATCCCGCGGGGGCGGAGAGCCTCGGCGCGCTGTTGCCGCAAAGCGGCCGGTGGGCGGTCGTGGTGCGGCAGCTGTTCGGACCCTGGATCAGCGGCGCCGAGCCCGAGGCCATCGACGCCTTCGACTGGCTCGCCGGCATAAGCGGCGAGGACTGGATCCCGCTCGAGGGCTACGGAGCGCTGCTGCAGAAGATCGCCCGCGACCTTCCGGTGACCTACCGTTGCCCGGTGAGGCGTCTTTCCGCGACCGGGAAGGGCGTGAAGGTGGAGGCCGCCTGCGGTACGCTCGAGGCCGGGTTCGTGGTGCTCACGGTCTCCACCGAGCTGCTTCGCCGCGGCTGTCCCGAGATCCTGCCCCGGCCGGAGCGGCGCTTTGCGGACGCCCTGGACGCCCTGCCCCTCGGGTGTGCGGAGAAGATCGGGGTGGCGTTGACGGGAGAGGCGGGAATCCCGGAGACGGGCGTGTTCCTCTATCCGCCGCCGGGCGGAGGGGAGGTGTTGTATGTGCTGCGGCCCGGCGGGCTGCCGGTCGCTTGGGGATTTGTCGGCGGCGAGCGGGCCCGCATGCTCGCGGCGCTTGGGGAGCGGGAGCTTGCCGCCTATGTGCGCGAGGATCTCGCCCGGCTGCTCGGGCGGCGGGCGGCCGCTTGTGTGGGTCGGGTGGTCATGAGCCGCTGGCATCAGGATCGCTGGGTGCTCGGCGCCTACAGTTACGCGCGGCCGGGCTGCGCCGCCGTGCGGGAGGTGCT
>JALSGW010000337.1 GCA_026982585.1 Alphaproteobacteria bacterium
CCCCCCGCCTCGGTGAGCCCGCCGATCACCTGGGCCCGGCCGGGACTCCAGGGCACCGGCGCGAGGGTGGCGGGATCCAGTGCGAGGGGGCGATCCGCGTCCCCCTCCGACCAGACCAAGGGCGAGGCGTCGACGTTGTTGCCCGAGGTGTCGACGCTATAGAGGGTGCTCGGCAGGCGCAGCCCGCCCGCAAACGCCCGCCGCGCCGCCGCCAGATGGACCCGTTTGCCCCGCGGGATGCCGGCCAGGTCGGGCACCAGCAGTTCCACCTCTTCGACCAGGGGATGCTCGTCCAGAAACCGCTGGAGGCTGCACATGACCGGCCGGCAACCCGCCTGTTGCGCTCGCCTCAGGCGCGGGCGGCGAGCGCCTCGTCGATCCACTCCTTGAGTTTGGACTTCGGCAGGGCGCCGACCTTGGTACCCTTGAGTTCGCCGCGATCGAACAGCATCAGGGTGGGAATGCCCCGAACCCCGTACTTGGTGGGCGCGAGCGGATTTTCGTCGATGTTCACCTTCACGATCTTGAGCCGGCCCCGATATTCCTCCGCCAGCTCCTCGAGATGCGGTGCGATCATCTTGCAGGGGCCGCACCATTCGGCCCAGAAGTCCACGAGCACAGGCCCGTCGGCCTTGAGCACGTCCCGCTCGAAGGCCGCATCGCTGGTCTCGACAATGCCACTCATGCGCGCTTCCCGTCCTTGGTTGGTGCCGACCACCGGCGGGGGCCGAACAAGCTTACGGACCCCCTCGGGCGGCCGTCAAGCGCGCTCTATGTAGGGCGAAGGGTGTGGTGCGACCACCGAGCACGCGCGCTCCGGCCCGCTGCGGAACCTCCGGGACGATGCCGCAAGCCCCCTGGAACCGCCCTCGGGCTGCGCCTAAGAAGGAGAGCGGATGCGCCACGGGACAGCAGCCATGGAGCGCTTGGTCCGCCTCGCCGCCGCCCTCGGTTTGGCCGTTTTGGTGACACAGCAGGGCACGGCAGCCTGGGCGCAGGAACAGGCGCCCGGCGCGGGGGGCGAGGCGCCGAGCGTGGAGGAGGTGGAAGCGCTCATCGCCCGCATGCGCCAGAAGATCGAGCGCCTCGGGGAGGCGGCGGCGGAGCGGGACCGGGCGCTCGAATTCCTGCGCAAACAGGTGGAGGAAGCGACCAGTCTGATCGGGGCCCGGGACGAGACGGTGGAGAGCTTCCGCAGCCAGACGGCGGCGCTGAGCGACCAGCTCGCCGCCTTGTCGCGGGACCGCGACCGGCTCGCCCAGGAGATCGCCGCGCGAGAGCAGCTGCTCGATACCCTCGAACGGCAGATCGCGGCACTCAGCGCGCTGGTGGGGCTGGATCCCCCGGATCCGGCGCGCCCGGAGGCGGGATTGGAGCAGCTGCAGCGGGAACTCGCGGCAAGGCTCGCGGAACGCGATCGGTTGCGCTCGGCGCTGGAGGAACGGGACCAGCGGCTCGTGGCCCTGGAGCGGGAGCTCGC
>JALSGW010000338.1 GCA_026982585.1 Alphaproteobacteria bacterium
GCCGGTGCCGATGCGAAAGAGCCGCTCCGGAGCATCGCCCGCGGTGGCGGACAGCGCCAGCGCCGACAGGCCGGCAAGCAGCCCGCGCCGATCCACCGTGACGCTCGCCCCGATGCCCGCCGCACCTTCCGCCGCGGCCGCCGGGCCGGCATCGGACCTCCGCTCTGCGGCCATGGCCGAGCGCCCTCCCGAGCCCACATCCGAAGACGCTCTTGCCAAAAACCGGGCCCGGTCCACAAGGCCCGGCCCCGGCGCGGTTCGCGCAGGCCGCAGCCGGCGGCTTCGGGACCCATCGCGCGCCCGCCGTCCGCACCGGATTGCTCCGTGGTTGAAAGATGTTGGAGCGGGATGTTAAGGTGATATTCGCGGATCGGCCGCCAGTGGGGTGAAGCCTTCATTCCGATGCCCTTCTTCCGTCCCACCCTCGATCAGCTCTCGGCCTTCCCGTTCGCGCGCCTGAGACGATTGCTCGCGGAGGTGGCGCCGCCCTCCGCCATCGCGCCCCTCGATCTCAGCATCGGCGAGCCGCGCCACAAGCCGCCGCCGTGGGTGGCGGACATCCTCGAGGCCGAGCGGGGGCTTTGGAACCGCTATCCGCCGCCCGACGGGACCCCTTCGCTGCGCCGCGCCTGCGCCGCCTGGCTGGAGCGGCGCTACCGGCTGCCTCAGGGCATGCTCGATCCGGACGCCAACGTGCTGCCGCTTGCCGGCACCAAGGAGGGGCTGTTCCTGCTGCCGCAGCTTTTGGAGGCGCGCGCCGCGGACGGGGGACGGCGCCTGGTGCTCATGCCCGATCCCCTGTATGCGGTCTATTACGCGGCGGCCGTGCTGCACGGGTTCGTGCCGCATCCGCTTCCCGCCACCCGCGCATCCGGGTTCCTGCCCGATCTCGCGGCGCTCACCCCCGAGCTGCTCGGCCGCACCGCCCTCATCTTCCTCTGCTCTCCCGCCAATCCCCAGGGGGCGGCGGCCGACCGCGGCTATCTCAGGCGCCTGATCGCACTTTGCCGGGAGTGGGACGTCTTGCTCGCGGTGGACGAGTGCTATGCCGACATCTACGACCGCACACCGCCCACAGGCGCGCTCGAGGTGGCGGCGGAGGACGGGGAATTGAGCGGACTTTTGGTCTTTCATTCCCTCTCCAAGCGCTCGAGCGCGCCCGGTCTGCGCTCCGCCTTCGTCGCCGGCGATGCGGAGGTGCTGCGGCGGTTTCTGCATCTCAGATCCTATGCGGCGGCGGTGCAGCCGCTCCCCATCGCCCGGGCTGCGGAGGCGCTGTGGCGGGATGCGGAGCATGTGGCGGAAAACCGGCGGCGCTATCGCCGCAAGCTGGACCTGGCCGAGCGGCGGCTTCGGGGCCGCTTCGGGTTCTACCGACCGGAGGGCGGGTTTTTCCTATGGCTGGACGTGGGAGACGGAATCGCGGCGGCACGCCGGCTGTGGCAGGAAGCGGCGCTCAAGGTGCTGCCCGGAAGCTTCCTGTGCGCGGGAAAGAACGGCGGGGAGGCCGGAAGACGGTACATCCGCCTCGCCCTCGTCCACGAGGAGGAGGTGGTGGAAGAGGCGTTGCTCAGACTCGTGCGGGTGCTCGACGGCGGGGTCGGCGCGGAGCCGCCGTATGGCGTTGGGCGAAAGGGGTTGTGATGGCTGCGGCTGCCGGTGCGCGAGCGGGTCTTCGGGCGGGGTTGCGTTTGTTGCAACCCCTGGGGCGGGCGGCGTTGGGGATCGGGCTCCTGGCGCTCGCCGGTTTTCTGGCGGTGGCACTGTTGGGCTTCGATGCCGACGACCCCTCCTGGAACACCGCCGGGCCGGGGCCGGTGCGCAACCCCGCGGGCGCCGCCGGGGCGGTGGTCGCGGATCTGGGCTACCAGCTGTTGGGCTACGCCGTCTGGCTGCTGCCCCTGTCCTGGGGCAGCCTGGGTCTGCGGCTGATCCTCAACCGCCCCCCCAGATGGCCGTGGCTGCCGGTGGTCGCCCTGCCCTTGGCGCTGCTCGCCCTCACCGCGGCCCTCGCCTCGCTGGCGGTGCCGGCCGAGGGCGGCTGGCCCTATCGGGTGGGATACGGCGGGCTGCTCGGCGACCTGCAGTTCTCCCGCCTCTACCCCGCGCTGGGGGCGGAGGCCTATCTGTGGCTGGTGCTGCCGCCTGCGGCCCTTTTCACGGTGCTGGCGCTCGCCCCGAGCCCGGGCGGCGCGCTGTGGGCGCTCGGACTTGTGGGCGGCGCGCTGCTCTGGACCGTGCGGCGCGGTGCCGTGGCGCTGCGGCGCGCGCGCCCGGCCGGCGAACCGGAACTCCGCCAGGACATGCCTTCGGAGCCCCTGGAGGAGGAGCCGGCACCGTCTGGGGAGGAAGGGGAGCATTCGACCGGGGTGGTGGGACGCGCCGCCCAACGGCTCGCCGCCTGGCTCCATCCCGAGGGCGATGTGGCCGGCCGGCCCGGCGTCGCGGGACGGCGGGTGAGCGATGCGGGCGAGGATGAGGAAACACCGGCCGTCCCCGGCAAGGTGGTGCCGCTCCAGCCGCGGCGCCGCGCCAGAGCCTCCGAAGGGCAGGCTGCGACACCGGATCCGGCCTTCCGGCTGCCGTCGACCGAACTGCTCGCGCGCGCCCGCGAGCGCGGCGGTTACGGGATGGACCGCCAGGCCCTGGCCGAGATGGCGCGCCGGCTCGAAGGGGTTTTGGACGATTTCGGGGTGCGCGGCGAGATCGTGGACGCCAATCCGGGACCGGTGGTGACCCGTTTCGAGCTCGAGCCGGCCCCCGGCACCCGCGCCCAAAGGGTGATCGGCCTCGCCGACGACATCGCCCGCTCCCTCTCGGTCACCTCGGTCCGCATCGCCACCGTGCCGGGCCGCACCGTGATCGGCATCGAGGTGCCGAACCCGCGGCGCAGCACCGTCTATCTGCGGGAGCTTTTGGAGAGCGACGCCTATCGCCAGAGCGAGGCCCGCCTGCCGCTCGCCCTCGGCAAGGGCATCGCCGGCGAGCCCCTGGTGGTGGACCTCACCCGCATGCCCCATCTGCTGATCGCCGGCACCACCGGCTCGGGCAAGTCGGTGGCGATCAACGCCATGCTGCTTTCGCTCCTCTACCGGCTGCCGCCCAAGGCCTGCCGGCTGATCCTGATCGATCCCAAGGTGATCGAACTGTGCATCTACGAGGACATCCCCCATCTGCTCGCGCCCGTGGTGACCGAACCGCAAAAGGCGGTGGTGGCGCTCAAGTGGGTGGTGCGGCAGATGGACGAGCGCTACCGGCTCATGTCGCAGCTCGGGGTGCGGGACATTTTCGCCTTCAACCGCCGGGTGGCCGAGGCGCGGGCGCGCGGCGAGGTCTTGAAGCGTCGGGTGCGGGTGGGATTCGAACCCGCCACCGGTGCGCCGATCATTGAGGAACAGGTCATCGACGGGCGCGAGCTGCCGCTGATCGTGGTGGTGGTGGACGAGCTCGCCGACCTCATGCTCACCGCCGGCAAGGAGATCGAGGCGGCCATCCAGAGGCTGTCCCAGAAGGCGCGGGCGGCGGGAATCCACCTGGTGGTGGCGACCCAACGGCCGTCGGTGGACGTGATCACCGGCGTCATCAAGGCCAATCTCCCAAGCCGCATCAGCTTTCGGGTCAGCTCCAAGATCGACAGCCGCACCATCCTCGGCGAACCGGGAGCGGAACAGCTCCTGGGCCACGGGGACATGCTGTTTTATATGACCGGCGCCCAGCGCCCGGTCCGCATCCACGGCCCGCTCGTCACCGAGGCCGAGGTGCAGGCGGTGGTGGAACATCTGCGGGCCCAGGGCGAGCCCGACTATCTCGAGGACGTCACCCTGGATCCGCAGACGGCCGGGGACGGCGAAGCGGCGGGCGCGGTCGCCGGGGCCCAGGGGGACGACCTCTACGCGCGGGCGGTGGAGGTGGTGCTGCGGGACGGCAAGGCCTCCACCAGCTACCTGCAGCGCAAGCTCCAGATCGGCTACAACAACGCCGCGCGGCTGATCGAGCGCATGGAGGCGGAGGGCCTGGTGTCGGCCCCGGACCATGTGGGGCGACGGCGGATTTTGCGCCGCGGGGGCCTCGACGGCGGCGAGAGCGAGGACTATGTGGCCTGATCCAGCCACGCTCGGAACGGGTCCGTGACCGCTCTTTTGCGCCTGCTCTCGGTGCTGTTGCTGCTCGCGCCGGTGGTGTGGGCGAAGGGGGACCGTTTCGCCGCCGATCTCGCCGCCATCGAAGCCTATCTCGACGGGCTGCGCAGGTTCCAAGCCCGCTTCCTGCAGATCGGGCCCGAGGGCGAGGAAAGCCTCGGCACCCTCTACGTGAAACGGCCCGGGCGGCTTCGCATCGACTACGACCCGCCCTCCAAGGTGCGGCTCATCGCCACCGACTGGCGGCTGATCTTCTACGACGGCAGCATCAAGCAGGTGAACACCATCCCCCTCTCCCAAACACCCCTCGCCTTCCTGCTCGAGGAACAGATCCGCTTCGCGGAGGAGATCGAGGTGGCGGCGGTGGAACGCTGGTCGGGCGAGCTGTGGGTGACGGTCATGCGGCGCGACGCGCCCGAGGCGGGCCGGGTCACCCTGCGCTTTCGAGAATCACCGCTCAACCTCTCCGGCTGGCTGGTCCAGGATCCCCAGGGCCGGCTCACCGAGGTGCGCATTTTGAGCCTTGAGACCGACCTCCGGCTCCCGGACGAACTGTTCCGCTGGCGGGATCCCCGCATCTTCGGCCTGCCCGACGATTGAGCGCGCTTGACAGCCGCCCTCGACCTCTCCAGCTTGACCGCGATCGCATATCCGCGAGGAGGCCGTTCGCCCGGCGCATGACCGACCAGCTTGCCGGCTCCGCTCCCCTTCCCGACGCCCCGCGCTCCGATCAAGCGCCCGGCGTGCGGATTCTGCTCCCGGACGGTCGGGTGCTGGAGTTCGACCATCCTCCCACGGGCGCGGAGGTGGCGGCACGCATCTCCAGGAGCCTGGCCCGAGAGGCGGTGGTCGTGGAGGTGGACGGCGAGCTCTGGGATCTGGCGCGGCCGATCCCGGACGGTGCGCGGGTGCGCATCATTCGCCGCCAGGATCCCGAGGCGCTCGCGGTGCTGCGGCACGACGCCGCCCATGTGATGGCGGAAGCGGTCCAGGCGCTCTATCCGGGCACCCAGGTGACCATCGGACCCGCCATCGAGGACGGCTTTTATTACGACTTTGCGCGCGATGAACCCTTCACGCCCGAGGATCTCGCCCGCATCGAGGCCAAGATGGCGGAGATCGCGGCGGAGGACAAACCCTTCGTGCGCGAGGAGGTGAGCCGGGAGGAGGCCCGGCGCCGCTTCGCCGCCCTCGGCGAAACCTACAAGCTCGAGATCCTCGACTCCATTCCGGAGGACGAGCCCGTCACCATCTATCGCCAGGGGGACTGGTTCGACCTCTGCCGGGGTCCGCACGGGCCATCCACGGGCAAGATCGGCGCCTTCAAGCTGCTCAAGGTGGCGGGGGCCTACTGGCGCGGCGATCCCCGCCGGCCGATGCTGCAGCGCATCTACGGCACCGCCTTTCCCGACCGCCGCCAGCTCGACGCCTACCTCAAGCGCCTGGAGGAGGCGGAGCGACGGGACCACCGGCGGCTCGGGCGCGAGATGGAGCTGTTCCACTTCCAGGAGGAGGCGGCCGGCTCCGCCTTCTGGCACCCCAAGGGCTGGATCCTGTGGCGGGAGATCGAGGCCTATCTGCGCCGCCGCCTGGAGGAGGCGGGCTACGTGGAGGTGCGCACGCCCCAGCTCATCGACCGCCGCCTGTGGGAACGGTCGGGACACTGGGACAAGTTCCGCGAGCACATGTTCACCCTCGAGGACGAGGATCGGGCGCTTGCCATCAAACCCATGAACTGCCCGGGCCACGTCCAGATCTTCAACACCCGGCTGCGCAGCTACCGGGAGCTGCCGCTGCGCCTGGCCGAGTTCGGCTCCTGCCACCGCAAGGAACCCTCGGGCGCGCTGCACGGGCTCATGCGGGTGCGGGCGTTTACCCAGGACGACGCCCACATTTTCTGCACCCCCGAACAGATCAGCGAGGAGACCGGCCGCTTCTGCAGCCTCTTGATGCGGGTCTATCGCGACTTCGGCTTCGAGGAGGTGCGCATCAACTTCGCCGACCGCCCGGCGGTGCGGGCCGGGACGGATGCGGTGTGGGACCAGGCGGAGGCGGCCCTCTGGCAAGCGGTGCGGGCGAGCGGGCTCGCGGTGCAGCTCAACCCCGGCGAAGGAGCCTTCTACGGCCCCAAGCTCGAATTCGTGCTCAAGGACGCCATCGGTCGCGACTGGCAGTGCGGCACCCTGCAGGTGGACTTCGTGCTGCCCGAGCGCCTCGATGCCAGCTACATCGGCCCGGACGGCGAGAAACACCGGCCGGTGATGCTGCACCGGGCCATCCTCGGCTCCTTCGAACGCTTCATCGGTATCCTCATCGAACACTACGCCGGCCGCCTGCCGCTGTGGCTGGCGCCGGTGCAGGCGGTGGTGGCGACCGTCACCAACGCCGCCGATTCCTACGCACGGGAGGTGACCTCGGCTCTGAAGCGGGCCGGTCTGCGCGCCGAGAGCGACCTCGGCTCGGACAAGATCTCCTACAAGGTGCGACAGCATGTGATGCGCAAGGTTCCGGTGATCCTGGTGGTGGGCAAACGCGAGATGCAGGAGCGCACCGTCATGCTGCGCCGGCTGGGCGTCAACCAGCAGGAAGCCCTCGCCCTCGATGCGGCGGTCGCACGGCTCGCCGCCGAGGCGCGGGCACCCGACGCTTGAACCCCCCATCCCTCCTGGATAGCCTGCGGAACGTCACCTTCCGCATCCAATCCAAGATGCGGAAGCGAGCCGATGTGTTGAACCCAGCAAAAGGAGGTCGCGCGGACTGAATGGCCCCTGCGTTACGTGACGACTACCGCATCAACGAACGGATCGACGCCCGACGGGTGCGACTGGTGGACGAACAGGGCCGCATGGTCGGCATCGTCCCCCTCGAACAGGCCCTGGAACGGGCCCGGGACCTGGGCCTGGACCTGGTGGAGGTGGCGCCCCAGGCCGACCCGCCCGTGTGCAAGATCCTCGACTACGGAAAATTCAAATACCAGCAACAGAAAAAAGCGGCCGAGGCGCGCAAGAAACAAAAAAATATCGAGGTCAAGGAAATCAAGATGCGCCCGACCATCGACGACAACGATTACCAGATCAAGGTGCGCAAGATCCGCGATTTCCTGCAGGAGGGGGACAAGGTCAAGGTCACCCTCCGCTTCCGGGGCCGGGAGATCACCCATCCGGAGGTGGCCCAACAACTGCTCGCGCGGGTCTGCAAGGACGTGGAAGGGCTCGCCAAGATCGAACAGCGCCCCAAATTGGAGGGGCGGCAGATGGTGATGGTCGTGGCACCGCTCAAATAACCGCCGTGTCGCGCTCCGCTCCGCACCGCGAACGGCTGGATCGTTTGCGCGCCCGGCTGCGGCAGGCGGGGGTGGACGGCTTCTACCTGCCGCGCACCGACCGGCACGGCAACGAGTTCCTCCCCCCGAGCGAGGAGCGCGTCGCCTACCTCACCGGTTTCACCGGTTCCTTCGCGGTGCTCGCGGTGCTCCAGGATGGCGCCGCCCTGTTCACCGACGGCCGCTACCGGCTGCAGGCGCGCGAGGAGGTGGACGGCAGCCTGTTCGAAATCCACGAGGTGCCCGCGCACGAGCCCGAGCGGTGGCTGGCCGAGCGGACACCTTCGGGCGGGCGGATCGGCTTCGATCCCTATCTGGTCAGCCGCAGGACGCGCGATCGCCTCGCCCGGGCGCTGGCGGCGAAGGATGCGGTGCCGGTGGCGCTCGCCGACAATCCGGTGGATGCCGTCTGGCACGAGCGTCCCGCGCCGCCCCGCGAGCGGGCCTTCTGGCTTCCGATCTCCTATGCGGGCGAGCCCTGTGCGGCCAAGTGCCGGCGGGTCGGGGAGCGCATCGCCGAGCTCGGCGCCGAGTGGCTGCTCATCACCCGGCCGGATGCCCTGTGCTGGCTGCTCAACCTGCGCGGCGGTGATATTCCGTTCAATCCGCTGGTGCTGGGTTTCGGGCTCCTGCACCGGTCGGGCCGGCTGCGCTGGTTCGTGGACGCTGCCAAGCTCCCCGCCGAGCCGCCGCCCGAGGGGGTGGAGGTGGCGCCGTATGAGGAGCTGGCGGCGGCGCTCGAGGCCATCGGGGAGGCGGCGGTGGCCGCCGATCCGGGGCTCGTGCACCTGGGTTTTCTCGAGCACATCAAGGCGGGCGGGGCCCGGCTCGTCGAGGTGGACGACCCGATCCTCGCCCTCAAGGCGGTCAAGAACCCGATCGAGGCGGAAGGCATGCGCCGCTCCCAGATCCGGGACGGGCGGGCGGTGATCCGTTTTCTCCACTGGCTCGACGGCCTGCCGCTCGACGGCTCGGTAAGCGAATGGGATCTGGCCGAGAGGCTCGCCCAGGAACGGTCCCAGGATCCGCTGTTCCTGGGGCCGAGTTTTCCGAGCATCGTCGCCCACGGGCCCAACGGGGCGGTGGTGCACTATCGCACCGAGCCCGCACGCGCACGCCCGATCACCGCGGGAACCCTGCTCCTGGTCGATTCCGGGGCGCACTATCTGGACGGCACCACCGACATCACCCGTACCGTGGCGCTCGGCGAGCCCAGTCGGGAGATGCGGGAGCGCTTCACGGCGGTGCTCGAGGGCCACATCAGCCTCGCCCGGCTGCGCGTTCCCAAAGGCACGCGGGGTGTGCAGATCGACGCCTTCGCCCGCAAGGCGCTCTGGGACCTCGGCCTCGACTACGACCACGGCACCGGCCACGGGGTCGGACATGTGCTGTGCGTGCACGAAACCCCGCCCCGCCTGGCCAAGCGCGGGGCCGAGGCGGAGCTTCTCGCGGGCATGGTGTTCTCCAACGAACCCGGATACTACCGGGAGGGCGCCTACGGCATCCGCATCGAGAACCTGATGCTCGTGCATGCGGAGGAGGCGGCGGGAGGTGAGCGGCCGATGCTCGGCTTCGAGACCCTCACCCTCGTGCCCATCGACCGCCGGCTGATCCTGCCCGAACGGCTTTCGCCCGAGGCGCGGGCGTGGCTCGATTCCTACCACGCCCGGGTGCTCGAGGTGCAGGGGCCCGAGCTCGAGGAGCCCGTCCGCACCTGGCTCGAGCAAGCTTGCGCCCCGCTCGGCTGAGGCCCTCTGCCCGCAGCTCGCGGTTTCCACCTCGCCAAAGTGCAGCCGCAGCCCCGCACCCGCCCGCGGCGAGCGCGCGACGCCTAGAGGATGGTCTCCCCGAACTCCTCTTCCTTCTCGTCGCTGGGTTGGCGCAGGTAGGGCGCCGGCTGCAGGCGGCCGGTGCGCGGCCGGGGCTTCGGCAGCCGATAGCGCTCCGGCACCTCATCGCTCTGGAGAAAACGCTCGAGCTCGGCAAGACGCCGTTCTTCCTCCGGGCTGCGGCGGGGCTTGGCGAGGAGTTCGCGGTAGACCCGATAGGCGGCGAGCGCCTGCAGGCGCTTGAGCCTCTCTTCCTCGCGCAGCGCCTGGTCCCGATACGCCTTTTCCCGGAGCAGGGCATGGCGTCTGCGTTCTTCGGGCGTGAGGGTCTCGCCGCGATCCAGCCGCTGTTCGTAGTCCATGAGCTCCATGGCTTCGTCGAAGGTCAAGGGCCCGATCGCCTCGGGCGGCGTGACCAGGATCGCCGGCCGCCAGAGCGGCGGCAGGTTTTTCGGGTCGCGCCAATAGCGGACGAGCGGCCGCCCCCGGCGGTATTTGTCGAGCAGTTCCCGGTAGCGCCGTTCCTCCTGGGCGGTGCGGAACCGCTGGGCGCCCAGGCGCGCGAACTCCCTGATCTCCCGAAGGCTCAGCCCGGAATCGACGATGAAGAGCTCATAGCCGGCCCGGAGATGACGCAGGATCTGGAACATATTGGCGAGGATCACCCGCATCTCGCGCCGCAGGAGCTCGCGGTTCAGACGTTGCAATCTGACACCGGCGAGCGATGCGCCCGAACCCATCCAGAAATAATAGTAAACGACCGCCTCTACGTAAGTAATAATGCTTTCATCGATAAGAACGTCCTTGTTGACACTGTCCACCACGAAGGATCGATAAAAAATACCGTGACGTCGGGAACGGCTCGCTTTCCAATAGTCCGCTCAACAGTTTGATGTGTTCATCGATCTGTTCGATCGAGGGCTGTTGGTTGCCGGTATGGCACCCGCTCAGGGTGAGTGTGCCCGCGAAGGCGAGCGCCAACAGCCCGCTGCGCGCTCGCGGCCCGATGCGCCCACGGGTCATGACATCCGCTCCCCGCCGTTTTTGCTAGCCCATCAGTAGAAATAGCATAGCGAAGCACGCCCGATGCGCAAGACATGCCGTCGCCGCGTGAGG
>JALSGW010000339.1 GCA_026982585.1 Alphaproteobacteria bacterium
TGCGGCGCATAGAGACCGTCGGGCTGCCGCTTGCGCTGGGCGTGCTGCTGCGGCGCGATCCGTCGCTCGTGCTCGCGATTCGCCTGGCGCCCCCCGCCGCGGGCGAGGGCGCGGCGCTGGATGCCCGGGCCGAGGCGTGGCGCCGGATCGTCCAGGCCTACGGAGTCGATCCGGCGCGGGTTCGGATTGTGCGCGGGAAGGCGCGGGAGAGCGACGACGATCCGCCCGCGGGGGTTCTGTGGCTCGAGGTGCGCGGAGGCGGCCGGTGAGGGGCGAGGGGAGCGGGGGCGCGGCGGATCGTGGATCGCGGCTGCAGCCGCTTCATCGCTGGCCCGCAAAGGAGCGCGCACAGGTGCGCTTCGTGTTCACCGACATCGACGATACCTTGAGCCTGGACGGCCGGCTTCCCGCCCGCGCCTATGCGGCAATGGAAAGGCTCGCCCTGGCCGGCGTCCGGGTGGTGCCCATCACCGGCCGGCCGGCGGGCTGGTGCGATCACATCGCCCGCTTCTGGCCGGTGGCCGGAGTGGTGGGCGAGAACGGCGCCTTCTGGTTCCGCTACGATCCCGAGGCCCGTCGGCTGCTGCGCAGGTTCCACCACGATCCCGAAACCCGCCGGCGCCACCGGCAAAAACTGCGGGCGCTCGGCGAGCAGGTGGTGCGGGCGGTGCCCGGAGCGGCCCTCGCCTCGGACCAGCTCTACCGGGAGAGCGATCTCGCCATCGACTACTGCGAGGACGTGCCGCCGCTTGGCAAGGAGCAGGTCCGGCGCATCGTCGCCCTGCTCGAGCGGGCGGGATGCCGGGTCAAGGTGAGCTCGATCCACGTCAACGCATGGTTCGGCGACTACGACAAACTCGCCATGACGCGAAGCTTCCTTCAG
Source organism: Alphaproteobacteria bacterium (assembly GCA_026982585.1). Taxonomy (GTDB): domain Bacteria; phylum Pseudomonadota; class Alphaproteobacteria; order Geminicoccales; family Geminicoccaceae; genus HRBIN39. Next base: position 884 of record JALSGW010000339.1, read on the forward strand.
GAGGTGTTCGGCCTCGAGCTCGATCGGGTCCAGGAACAGCTCTGCTACATTGGCGATTCGCCGAACGACGAGCCGATGTTCAAGGCCTTCCGCCACAGCGTCGGGGTGCGCAACGTGGACCGCTTCCTCGAGGACATGCAGGCGCTGCCCCGCTGGCGCACCGAACGGCCGGGCGGCTTGGGGTTCGCGGAGTTCGCCGAGGCCCTGCTCGAGGTCCGGAACTGACGGCGCGTGCCCTCTGGCCCTCGGGGCCGGCGCGTGGCAGAAAACGGCCGCATCCACCTCGTGCGTTGGGGAGGAGCGTTAGGGAGGAGAGGCATGGCTGAGCGTTCTCGTCCTCGGGCGTTGCCGTGGATCGGCGCCGGTCTCCTGCTCGCGAGCCCGCTCGCGGCGGAGGAGCTCACCGTGGTGTCCTGGGGCGGTGCCTACCAGGACGCCCAGCGCCAGGCGATTTTCGAACCGTACATGAAGGAGACCGGAGTCCGGCTGGTGGAGGACAGCTGGAACGGCGGTATCGGCGCGCTGCGGGCGAAGGCCGAAGGCCCGCCGGTGTGGGACGTGATCCAGGTGGAGACCGACGAGCTG
>JALSGW010000340.1 GCA_026982585.1 Alphaproteobacteria bacterium
CCCTCGGCTTCCTCGGCCTCGGCCTGCCGCCGCCCGATCCCGACTGGGGGGCCATGATCGCCGAGACCCAGCCGATGGGCGCCTTCGCCGGCCACGCCCTGCTGTTGCCGGCGCTCGCCGTCTCGAGCCTGGTTTTGGGATTCAACATGCTCGCAGACGGTCTGCGCGAGCTTTCCCGTTGAGGAGGGAGGCGGGGGTGACGGCCGAGCCGGCGATGCTGGAGGTGCGGGGCCTCACCGTGGCCTATAGGGTCCGGGGCCGGGAGCGGATCGCGGTGAGCGACCTGGATCTCACCGTCGGCCCCGGCGAGGCGGTGGGGCTTGTGGGGGAGTCCGGCTGCGGCAAGAGCACCGTCGCCTACGCCATCATGCGCCACCTCGGCCCCTCGGGCCGCATCCTGCGGGGCGAGGTGCGCTTTCGCGGCCGGGACCTTGTGGCGCTCGAGGAGCGGGAGCTGCAGCGCATCCGCGGCGCCGACATCGCCATGGTGTATCAGGAGGCGAGCAGCGCCCTCAATCCCACCCTCACCGTCGGCCGCCAGCTCGCCGAGGTGCCCCGCTACCACCAGGGGGCGAGCGCCCGAAAGGCGCGCGAGCTCGCCCTCGCCGCCCTCGCCGAGGTGCGGCTTGCGGATCCCGAACGCATCTACCGCGCCTATCCGCACCAGCTCTCGGGCGGGCAGCAACAGCGGGTGGTGATCGCCATGGCGCTGCTCGGCGAGCCCAGGCTGCTGCTGCTCGACGAACCCACCACGGCCCTGGACGTGACCGTGGAGGCGGCCATCGTCGATCTCATCCTCGAGCTCGCCCGCCGCCGCGGGCTCGCCCTGCTGTTCATCAGCCACGACCTCGCGCTGCTGCGGCGGAGCTGCCGGCGCATCTGTGTCATGTACGCCGGAGAGATCGTCGAGGAGGCGGACGTCGAGACGCTCTTCCGCACGCCCCGCCATCCCTACACCAAGGGCCTTCTCGAGGCCCTGCCCGGCCCCACCGCGGACCGCCGCAGCCGGCCGCTCGTGCCGATCCCCGGAAGCGTGCCGGCGCCCGGAGAATGGGGGCGCGGCTGTCGTTTCGCGCCCCGCTGCCGCCACCGCCAGGCGGGCGTGTGCGACCGTCACCCGCAGCTCCGGCCGGCGGCCAGGGGACATCGGGTGCGTTGCGCGCTGCGATTGGATCTCGAGACGCCCCCCGCTCCTCCGGCCGCCTCCGGGCACGGTCCGCGCGATCCGACACCCCTGCTCGCGGTGCGCGGGCTGCACAAGAGCTATGTGGTGAGGGACGGCTGGCTGCGGCGCTTGTTCGGCACCGCCCGGCGCCTTGTGGCCAACGTCGACGTCTCCTTCGATGCCCGGCGGGGCGAGACGGTGGCGATCGTCGGCGAATCCGGTGCCGGCAAATCGACGCTCGCCCGCATCCTGCTCGGCCTCGAGCAGGCGGACGGGGGAAGCGTGCGCT
>JALSGW010000341.1 GCA_026982585.1 Alphaproteobacteria bacterium
TGGTGGTCTTGCCGTGGGTGCCGGCCACCGCGATGTTGGATTTCAGCCGCATCAGCTCTGCCAGCATGTCGGCGCGGCGCACCACCGGCAGGCCGCGGGCGCGGGCGGCGTCGAGCTCGGGGTTGCCGGGCTTGATGGCGGACGAGATCACCACCACCTCGGCCCCTTCGAGGTTCTCCGCCCGCTGCCCGGTGAAAACGCGCGCGCCCAGCCGCTCCAGCCGCCGGGTGATCGGGCTGACCTTCAGGTCCGAGCCCTGCACCCGGTAGCCGTGGTTGAGCAGCACCTCGGCGATCCCCGACATGCCTATGCCGCCGATGCCGACGAAGTGGATCGGGCCCATTTCGGTAGGCAGCTTGGTGGCGGCGGCGTTCATGCTGCACCTTTCCCGGCAGGAGGAAACGCCCGGACCGGACGGATGAAATACCCTGTGGCCGTCATGCGCTCCCTGCCTTTCCCGCCAGTTGCTCCACCAGTTTCACCAGACGCTCCGTGGCGTCCGGCCGGCCCAGCGCCAGCGCCGCATGGGCCATCTTCACCGCCGCTTCCGGGTTTTCGAAGACGGCGCGGATATGGGCCGCGAGCGTCGGGGGGTCAAGCCGCGATTCGGGGATCAGGATCGCCGCGTCGGCCCGGACCAGGGCGCGGGCGTTGGCGCTCTGGTGGTCGGCGGTGGCGGCGGCGAAGGGGATCAGGATCGCCGGCCGTCCGATCACCGAGATGTCGGCCACCGAGGACGCCCCGGCGCGGCTGATCACCAGCTGCGCCTCGCTCATCCGCCGGGGGAGGTCGTGAAAGAAGGGCTGCACCTGGGCGTCGATCCCGTGCTCGGCATAGAAGCGGGCCACGCGGGCCTCGTCCTCGGGGCGGGCCTGTTGCGACACGCGCAGGTTGCGCCGCAGCGCCTCGGGCAGGGCGGCGATGGCGGCGGGCACCGTATCGGAGAGGATCCGCGCCCCCTGGCTGCCGCCGATCACGAGTATCTGCATCGGGTAGTCGCCGGGCGGAATGTAGGGCGCGCCGGCGCGCTCCAGCACCGCGGCGCGCACCGGGTTGCCCACCGGCTCGGCGCGAGTGCCGGTGGGCAGTTCGGTGGGCCAGGTGCCGCAGGCCACCACGTCCACCCGCCGGGCGAACACCCGGTTGACCCGGCCGAGGATGCCGTTCTGCTCGTGGATCATCCGCGGGATGCGCAGGGCCCAGGCCGCCGACAGCGCCGGAATCGAGGGGTAGCCCCCGAAGCCCACCACCACCGCCGGGCGCTCGCGCAGCATCCGCCAGCCGGCCGCGGCGATGCCGCCGATGATGCGGAACGGCACGGCCAGTTTCGCCGCCGGCCCGCCGCGCGCGAAGCTGGCCGAGGCCACCTTCTCGATCTCCACCACATGGGGAAAGCCGCCGGTGTAGCGCGCCCCGCGCGCATCGGTGGAAAGCTTCACCCGCCAGCCCTTG
>JALSGW010000342.1 GCA_026982585.1 Alphaproteobacteria bacterium
CGCCGTCCCGGAAACCTCGTCCGCCGCCGGCGACCCGGATCGGGGTTCACGCCACCGCGTATTCCTCTTCGAACTGGCGGCGTTCCTCGCTCGGCCGCACGCCGAAGGCCTCGCGGTAGCAGCGGGCGAAGTGGGATGCGGTCTCGAAGCCGCATGCGAAGGCCACTTCGGTGACCGACATCGGGGTCTGGCGGAGCAGCCGGCGGGCGCGCTCCAGGCGCAGCTTGAGATAGAAGCGGGAGGGGGAGAGGCCGAGGTGCTGCTTGAACAGCCGCTCGAGCTGGCGGGCGGAGATGCCCACCCTCGAGGCGATCTCGGCCTTGGGCAGCGGATAGGCGAGGGTCGATTCCATCAGCCGCACGGCGTCGATGAGCTGGGGATGGTGGATGCCGTGCCGGTGTCGGACGTCGAGCCGCTGGGGCTCGTCGGCGTTGCGCAGCTGGCCGTGCACGAACTCGTCCGCCACCCGGGCCGCGAGACCGCGACCGTGCTGGCGGCCGATGAGCTCCAGCATGAGGTCGATGGCCGCGGTGCCGCCCGCGCAGGTGATGCGGTCGCGGTCGATGGTGAACAGGCGGTTCTCGACCTGGAGATGGGGAAAGGCCTGCACGAAGGCATCCCGCATCTCCCAGTGCACGGTACAGCGATGCCCCTCCAAAAGCCCCGCGTGGGCCAGGACGAAGCTGCCCATGCTCACCCCCACCATCACGCAACCGTGGCGGGCGAGCTGGCGCAGCGCCGCCTCGAGCTCACGGTCGCGGTAGAGCTCGCCGCCGATGCCGGCGCACACCACCACCATCTCGGGGCGCGGCTCCGCCCAGGGATCGAGCCGCTCGGTCAGCACATCGAGGCGGTTGCTGGCGGTCACCACCCCGCCTGCGGTGGAAAAGTTGCGCCACGCATAGAGGGTGCGCCCGCTCTGCCGGTTGGCGGCCCGAAGCGGCTCGACGGTGGAAGCGTAGGCCATGAGCGAGAAGTTGGGGATCAGCACCACCGCGACGCGATAGGGGACAGGCGGCGGCTCGCGGTCGGACATGGACCACCTTCGGATCTTTTTCCGGCCCCACGGCCGGCCCAAATCATGGCGTTAGGATTTGCTCCAGGCAAGCGAAAACGTCGCGGTTTTTGTCTATTTGTGCCGATCTCGCCGGCTCTTGACGGCCTGCTCTGCCGGCGGGCAGGCCCACCACCCAGCCCTCGAAGCGCCGTATGTCCGGATCCCGGGGCGGGCGACAGGGTATGAGGCCGCGGACCATTGCGAGCAGTCCCAAAAGCGCGCAGAGGGCATCGCCGATGTGGCTGCGCGGTCGCTCCGGCGCGAGTGCCCCAAGGACGGTGTCCGCGAGCCGCCGCGGCACGCCAAGGCCGAGTCGCCTCAAGAGCATGGACCCATCCGCCCCCCGCCACGCCCGCCGGTAGCGGCTGGGATAGGTTTCCGCTACCACGAGCTCCCCCGCTGCGGCGGTAAGCATGGCACCGTCGAACGGCCACAGCCGAAGCGGCCAGCCCGCCCGCAGCGCCGGGCGCAGCAGCGACCGCCAGGCGTGGATGGCGGCCCTGCCCACCTGGTTGGGGCCCACCAGCCAGAAGGGCGCGCAGCCGTGGCTTGCGACATCGCAGCGGCGCAAAAGCGCCGCGAAGCTTGCCACCCCCAGGGCCTCGGCCAGATGACGGCGCCGTGCCCCGGCCGGATGCGCCGGATAGAAGGGGCGCATGAGACCGATGTCCCGCGCGCTCCCGGCCGGAGCGGTGAAGGTTGAGAAGCTGGTCTCATCCAGCTCGCGCAACAGGGCCGGAAAGTCCGCAACACCCGCCCGCCGCGCCCAGGCGGCCGGAACACCGATCGGGAAGTCGGAACCGAAGACCGCGGGGCCGTCCTCGGCCGCCCGGAGCAGCTCGGCGAACAGCCCGAGACCCTCGGGCACCTCCCCGAGATGGATCAAAACATAATGCTCCCCCTGCGATCGGCGGGCCACGGCCAGCGCGCGACCGCCGGGGTGAGCCGACCAGTCGGCGCCGGCCACCACCGCCGGAAGCGGATGCTGCCCGCGCTGCACCGCCCGAGGCTCCCGAAAGGGGGGCGCGCTCAGGCGGGATCCGCCTTGCGGCGGGCGATCAGATGATGGATGCGAAAGCGCATCACCACTTCCCCGCGCTGGTTGGAGACCTGATAGGCGATGGTCACCGTGCCCCGGTCCGACCGGCTGCGGGACGGGCGCACCGCCACCACCTCCGCCTCCACCCTGAGCGTGTCGTCCGGCCGCACCGGGCGCAACCACCGGATGTCCTCGGCGCCGGGCGAGCCCAGCGAAGCGTCCAGGATGCCCTCCTGGTAGACCAGGCGGAAGGCGAGCAGCAGGGTGTGGAAACCGGAGGCGATCAGGCCGCCGTAGGGGCTCGCCTGGGCCGCCTCGGCGTCGATGTGGAAGGGCTGGGGATCGAAACGCCAGGCGAAATCCAGGATCTGGGCGCGGCTCAGGGTGGCGCCGCGGGTGGCGAACCGTTGGCCCACCGCGAAATCCTCGAACCACAGTGTCCCACGCATGAACCTCGCTCCCGGAGCATGGCGCCGGTCCAGCATAGAGGCGTGAGCCGGTTTTGGCATCCATGGTGTGGTCGCCGGTGGAAAGGCGCTCTTGGCTTCGCTATGTTGCCGCCGCGATGGTGGGTTGGCGGAGAGGAGGGCTTGCGATGCCCGCGTTCGGGCCCAGGGGCCGCGGCTTGTGGACGGTGCTGGCGGTGCTGGTGCTGGGGGCGTGTCAGGGGGTGCCGGTGACGCCGCCCGACACCAGCGTGTTCGACGAGCGCGATCAATACATGCGGGAGCGCTTCGGCACCCTGTTCGGCGAGGACGCGCTGGTGTTCCGGGCCGGTCGCGCGCGCAGCCCGGAGGCGGCCGGGGGCGCCGGCATCGGCGTCAACGCCTATCTGTGGCGGGCGACCCTGGAGACCCTGGACTTCCTCCCGCTGGCCTCGGCCGACCCCTTCGGCGGGCTCATCATCACCGAATGGTACCAGCCCGCCGACGCCCCGAACGAGCGCCTCAAGCTGCAGATCCTCATCCGCGACACGGTGCTGCGGGCGGATGCGATCAGGGTCTCGGTGTTCCGCCAGGAACGTCAGCCGGACGGCAGCTGGCTCGACGTGGAGGTGCGGCCCGAGCTGGCCCGGGAACTCGAGGACCGCATCCTCACCCGCGCCCGGCAGCTGCGCATCGCGGCCATGCGGGCGGGCGCCTGAGCGACTTCAGCCCTCGCCAGACACAGGTCGAGAGAGGAGACCATGGCACGTTACCCGTTTCGGGAAACGGAGGCGAAGTGGCAGCGTCTGTGGGAGGAGGAGGGCTGCTTTCACGCCGACCGCGATCCCGACCGCCCCAAATACTACGTGCTCGAGATGTTTCCCTATCCTTCGGGGCGCATCCACATGGGCCACGTGCGCAACTACACGGTGGGCGATGTGGTGGCCCGGCTCAAGCGTCGCCAGGGGTACAACGTCCTCCATCCGATGGGATGGGACGCGTTCGGCCTGCCCGCCGAGAACGCCGCCCTCGAGCAGGGGGTGCATCCCAAGAGCTGGACCTACCGCAACATCGCCGAGATGCGGGAGCAGATCCGGGCGATCGGCTGTTCGCTGGACTGGCGGCGGGAATTTGCCACCTGCGATCCCGCCTACTACCGGCACGAACAGGAGATGTTCCTGGACTTCCTCGAGCGCGGTCTCGCCTACCGCAAGGAGGGTTGGGTCAACTGGGATCCGGTCGAGCAGACGGTTTTGGCCAACGAACAGGTGATCGACGGCCGCGGCTGGCGTTCCGGGGCGCCGGTGGAACGGCGCAAGCTGCCCATGTGGTATTTCCGCATCACCCGTTACGCCGAGGAGCTGTTGGCCGGGCTGGAGCGACTCGAGCGCTGGCCGGAGAAGGTCAAGCTCATGCAGCGCAACTGGATCGGCCGCTCCGAAGGGGCCCGGGTGGTGTTCCCGGTCGAGGGGCGCTCGGCCGCGCTCGAGGTGTTCACCACCCGGCCCGACACCCTCTGGGGCGCATCGTTCCTGGCCGTGGCGCCCGACCATCCCTTCTCCGAGGAACTCGCGCGGGAGGATCCCGCCGCGCGCGCCTTCATCCGGGAGTGCCTGCGCACCGCCGCTTCCGAGGAAGCGATCGAGAAGGCGGAGAAGAAAGGCTACCACACCGGGCTCTACGCCCGCCATCCGCTCGCCGGGGAGGGGGCGCCGGAGCGGCTTCCCATCTACATCGCCAATTTCGTCCTCATGGACTACGGCACCGGCGCCATCTTCGGCTGCCCCGCCCACGACCAGCGCGACCTCGAATTCGCCCGCGCCTACGGCCTGCCGGTGCGCCCGGTGGTGTTGCCGCCGGGCGCGGATGAGGCCGGCTTCACGATCGGCGAGGAGGCGTGGCTGGGCGACGGCACCCTCTTCCGCTCCGGTTTCCTGAACGGACTCCCGGTCGCCGAGGCCAAGCGACGGGTGATCGCCTGGCTCGAGGCGCACGGCGCGGGCCGGGCCGAGGTCACCTACCGGCTCCGGGACTGGGGGGTGTCCCGGCAGCGCTACTGGGGCTGTCCCATCCCGGTGATCCATTGCCCCGACTGCGGCGTCGTGCCGGTGCCGCGCGATCAGCTGCCGGTGACCCTGCCCGAGGACGTGGACTTCAGCCAGCCGGGCAATCCCCTCGACCGGCATCCGACCTGGAAGTTCGTGGACTGCCCGCGCTGCGGCGGTCCGGCCCAGCGGGAGACCGACACCTTCGACACCTTCGTGGAAAGCTCCTGGTACTTCGCCCGCTTCGCCTCTCCCTGGCGCGAGGACCGGTCCTTCGAGGGCGAGGACGTCGGCTACTGGCTTCCGGTCGACCAATATGTGGGGGGCATCGAACACGCGGTGCTGCACCTGCTCTACGCCCGTTTCTTCACCCGGGCGCTCCGGGACTGCGGTTATCTGCAGTGCGACGAGCCCTTCGCCGGCCTGTTCACCCAGGGGATGATCACCCATCGCACCTATCGCGATCCCGAGGGCCGGTGGATCGAGCCGGGGGAGGTGCGGCGGGCCGAGGACGGCCGGCTGGTGACCCTGGATGGGCGGCCGGTGGTGGTGGGTCGGGTCGAGAAAATGAGCAAATCCAAGAAGAACACCGTGGACCCCACCACCATCATCCAACAATACGGGGCCGATACCGCACGTCTGTTCATGCTCTCGGACAGCCCTCCCGAGCGCGACCTGGAGTGGACCGACGCCGGCGTGGAGGGCGCCTACCGCTATCTCAACCGTCTCTGGCGCCTGGTGGAGGAACGTCTGCCCGAGCTGCCGCCGCCCGGGGCCGGCCTGACGGAGCCGGTCGGCCCGGAGGAGCGCGCGCTCAAGCGCCGCATCCACCAGACCATCCAGCGGGTGAGCGAGGAGCTCGAGCGCTTCCACTTCAACAAGGCGGTCGCCCTGTTGCGGGAACTGTCCAACGCCATCGAAGCCTTCCGCACGACCACTCCTTCCGGGCGCGGCCTGGTGCGGGAGGCGCTGGAGGCGCTGGTCTCCCTGTTCGAACCCATGATCCCGCATCTCGCCGAGGAGCTCTGGCAGCGTCTCGGGCACGGCGAGCCGCTCGCCCGCACCCCCTGGCCCAAGGCGGATCCCGCCTGGCTCGCCGAGGACACCGTGCGCATCGTGGTCCAGGTCAACGGCCGGCGGCGGGCGGAGATCGAACTTCCCGCCCCGGCCGGCGAGGAGGAGGTGCGGGTGCGTGCCCTCAGCGAGCCCGGGGTGGTGCGCCATCTCCAGGGCCGCGAGCCGCGCCGCCTGGTCTACGTTCCCGGGCGCCTGCTCAACATCGTGCTGTGACCATGGGGCGTCGCGCGGCGCTGCGGCTCGGACTTGTGGCCGCACTCCCGCTGCTGCTCGCGGCCTGCGGGCTGCGGCCCTTGTATGATGGAGCGGCCGGCGGGCAGCTGGCCCGAGAGCTCGCCGCGATCGCGGTGGAGACCCCCGAGACCCGTCTCGGCTGGCTGCTCGGCGAGCGGCTTCGGGCCGAGCTGGCGCCGCGCGGATCGGCGCCGACCCGCTACCGCCTCACCGTCGCGCTGCAATCCCGCAAGCAGCCGCTCGCCATCCAGCTGGACGACAGCATCACCCGCTTCGAACTCGCCCTCTCGGCCCGCTATGTGTTGCGCGACGTCCGCGGGCAGGAGGTGCTCCACCAAGGGGTGTTGCGGCGGGTTGCGAGTTTCAACGTGGTGGTCTCGCCGTTCGCCACCCTGGTGGCGGAGCAGGACGCCCAGCGGCGCGCCGCCGCCGAGCTCGCCCAGGCCATCCGCACCCAGCTCGCCCTCTATTTCCGGGGCAGGGAGCCGTGAAGCTCAAACCCCGCGAGGTGGAGCGGCTGCTTGCGGGCGAGCTTCGGTTCCCGGTGGTGCTGTTCTACGGCCCCGATCAGGGGCTGGTGATGGAGCGCAGTCGACGGTGGATCCGGTCCCGGCTCGGCGAGGCGGGGGAGGAATGGGGTCTCGTCCAGCTCGACGGCGAGCGGGTGGCGGCCGAGCCGGGATTGCTGCTCGAGGCCGCCCAAGGCCTGTCCCTCTGGGGCGGGCGGCGGGCGGTGCGGGTGCGCCACGCTCTGGACCGCATCACCCCGGCCCTCAAGGCGCTGCTCGCCCGCGGCGAGCCGGCGGCGGCGGTGGCCCTCGAGGCGGGCGATCTCGGGCCCCAATCGACCCTGCGGCGGTTCGCGGAGGCTGCGGAGCGGGTGGCGAGCTGCCCCTGCTATCGGCTCGAAGGAGCGGAACTCCAACAGCGCATCCGCGAACTGATCGCAGAGCACGGGCTCGCGGTCGATCAGGAGACCCTGGCGGTGCTCGCGGCCCATCTCGGCGCCGATGCCGCCGTCACCCGCAGGGAGGTGGAGAAGCTCGCCCTCTATATCGGCGACCGTCCCGATCGCAGGGTGCGGATCGGAGACGTCGAGGCGGTGGTGGCGGAGGCGTCGGCCGCCTCCTTGGACGCGGTGGTGGAACCCTTCCTCGACGGTTCCCCGGAGCGGCTGATGGCGGGGGTCGAGCGCATGCTCGAGACCGGCCACAACGCGGTGGCGCTGGTGCGCCAGCTGCAGGCGGCGATGGTGCGGCTGGTCGAGCTCCGAAGCCGGGTCGACGGCGGCCTTGCACCGCGCGAAGCGGTGCGCCGGGCCCGCCCGCCGATCTTCTTCCGCCAGCAGCCGGCCTATGTGCGGGCGCTCTCCCGCTGGTCGAGGCGGCGCCTGCTCGAGACCCTGGCGGAGCTGCAGGCGCTCGAACTCGCCCTCAAACAGACCGGAGCGCCGCAGAATGTGCTGCTGCGCCAGCGGCTGCTGGAGCTGGCCGGCGCGCCGGAGCGCTGACCCCCGCTCCGCTGCCGCACCTCCCCCGAAGGCTCCTCGCTCACCGAAAGGGCGACCCGCCTTAAAGAGCTGCCCCACCCGCGCCGGCGGCTTGTCCCGAACGCCGCAGGCATCGCTGCGAGACACCGGTGCTCGGGCCCGATCAGGGTTCGAGCTCCGTGTCCCAATAGAGAAAGTCCCGCCAGCTCTCGTGCAGATAGTTGGGCGGGAAGGCGCGGCCGTTTTCCCGCAGCTCGTAGAGGGTCGGCACGTGCGGCGGGCGCTTCGGCCACATGCCGCATTCCTCGGGCAACCGGTGGCCCTTTTTGAAGTTGCAGCGGGTACAGGCGGTGACGATGTTGGTCCAGCAGCTCCGCCCGCCCCGGGAGCGCGGCACCAGATGGTCGAAGGTGAGCTCGTGGGCCGGCAGCGCCGCTCCGCAGTACTGGCAGGTGAAACGGTCGCGCAGGAACAGGTTGAAGCGGGTGAAGGGCGGCGGCCGGTCCTGCGGCACGTATTGGCGCAGCGCCACCACGCTCGGAAGCTTCATGGCGAAGCCGGGCGAGCGCACCTCGCGCTCGTAATGCGACAGCACATCCACCCGATCGAGGAAGATCGCCTTGATCGCCTCCTGCCAGTTCCAGAGCGACAGCGGAAAGTAGCTGAGCGGCTGATAGTCGGCGTTGAGGACCAGCGCGGGACAGGCGTCGAGCGGAGGCGGCTCCGGGCCCGCAGCCATGGCTCAGCTCCGCCCGGCCGGGGTCCCCGGCATGCGGCGACCGCCCGCACCGCGCTCGGCCCGCCTCGCGCGGCCGTCCTGTCGCTTGGCCTCGGCGCTTGCGCCCGGATCAGGCATCTGGTCCTCGATCCTTTCGCGCACGCCTCAGCTACCGCAGGCCCGCGGTCCATGCAAGTCGCGCGCCGCCGCTCGCCGCCTACGGGCACGGCTTGAACGCCCGGGGCTTGTGTCCAACCTAGGGGAAAAGCGGTGCTTGGGGAGGAGCCGCCATGAGCGACCGCGAACGTCTGTTGGCCGAGGTCCGGCGCGAGATGCCGGTGGCGATCGGCAGTTACCGGCTGCCGGCGCAGGGTGTGGGGCTCGTGATCATCGACGAGGTGAACGGCTTCTGCACGCCCGGGGCGGGCAATCTCGCGCCCAAGGCGCCGGATGACCGCATCCAGGCGATGGTGGAGGAGACCGACCGCATTGCCCGCGCCTTCCTGGCCAGACGGTGGCCGGTGTTCGTCACCCTTGACACCCACGAACCGGACCGGCCCGAGCCGCCCTATCCGCCGCACTGCATTCGCGGCACCGGCGAGGAGAACCTGGTCCCCAAGCTCGCCTGGCTCGAGGGGGAGAGCGAGGCGACGCTGTTGCGCAAGGATTGCATCAACAGTTTCGTCGGCGCCATGGAGCCGGCGCCGGTTCGGGGTGCCCATGGCACTTTCGTCAACCGATTCGTCGACTGGGCCACGGTGCACGGCCTCGAATCGGTGGTGACAGTGGGGATCTGCACCGACATCTGCGTGATGGACTTCGTGCTCACGCTGCTTTCCGCCCGCAACCACGGTCTCGTGGGCGGGCTGCGGGACGTGGTGGTCTACGAACCCGCCTGCAGCACCTATGATCTGCCGCGCGGGGTGGTGGACCAACTGGGCCTGCCGGAGACCGCGGCCCATCCCCGGGATCTCGCCCACCACCTGGGTCTCTATTTCATGGCCTCGCGGGGCGCGATCCTCGCCGATCGGCTGGAAGGGCTTTGAGCGGTCCCGCGGTCGGGCTGGCCGGGCTGGCCTGCCGGCTGCCCGAGCATCGCTTCGCCCAGGATCAGCTCAAGGCCGCCGCCGCACAGCTGTTCGCCGGCCGGATGCCGGAACTCGCCGGGCGGCTGGGCATCTTCGATCGGGCCGGGGTGCGAAGCCGCCATCTGGCGCTGCCGCTCGCATGGTATCTCGAGGCGACGGATGCGCGCGAGCGCCACCTGCGGTTTCTGCGTGAGGGGGAACGGCTTGCGCGTGCGGCGGCCGAGGAGGCGCTCAGGCGCGCGCGGGTGGCGCCGTCGCGGGTCGATCTCGTGATCTCCGTCACCTCCACCGGCGCCCTCACCCCGAGCCTGGACGCCCATGTGGCCGAACGCATGGGGCTGCGCGCGGACGTGGCCCGGCTGCCGGTCCACGGTCTGGGTTGCGCGGGCGGGGTGTTGGGCCTCGCCCGGGCCGCCGCCCTCGCCCGGGGCGGCGCCGGCGTCTGTCTGTTGCTGGTGGTGGAACTGTGTTCGCTCGCCCTGCGCCCCGCCGACGCCAGCCTCACCAACCTGGTGGCCTGCGCCCTGTTCGCCGACGGGGCCGGGGCGGCGGTGGTGGAGGCCGGCGGTGGAGCGGTCCGCATCAGCGCCTGGGGCGAGGCGCGCGTGCCGCAAAGCCTGGAGGTGATGGGATTCGCCGCGGAACAGGACGGCCTCAGGCTCATGCTCTCGCCGGCCATTCCCGGGCTGGTGCGCCGGCACCTGCGGCCTTGCGCCGAGCGCTTCCTGGCCCGCCACGGATTGGCCCTCGCCGACATCGACCGGCTGGCCATCCACCCGGGCGGTCCCAAGGTGCTCGAGGCGGTCGCCGAGGGCATGGGCGCACGGGCATCAGACCTCGCCTTGGCGGCCCGGGTGCTGGAGCGGTTCGGCAATGTGTCCGCGGTCTCGATCCTGCTCGTGCTCGAGCGGCTGCTCGCCGATCCGGACTGGGGCCGCGCGCTGGCGGTGGCGATGGGGCCGGGGTTCACCATCGGATTCGTCCTGTTGGAGCGATGATCCCGCTCGGGGTGGCCCTCGCGCTGGTGGCAATCCAGCGGT
>JALSGW010000343.1 GCA_026982585.1 Alphaproteobacteria bacterium
TCCAGCCCATCGCCATGGAACAGGGCCTGCGCTTCGCCATCCGCGAAGGCGGACGCACCGTCGGCGCCGGCGTCGTCACCGAAGTCCTGGAGTGAGGGGGAGGCTTGCCTCGGGCGCGGGAAGCGCATAGGTAAGGGGGCGACCGGCGCCGCCTGGTCGCGCGCGGTCGTGCGCGGGATGGCGGGAGCGACCGCAGCCGCGGAGGAGTGTAGCTCAATTGGCAGAGCACCGGTCTCCAAAACCGGGGGTTGGGGGTTCGAGTCCCTCCACTCCTGCCAATCGTCTGCGGCAGCGTGAGGCGTAGGGGGCGATGGCCAAGACCTCACCGGCCCAGTTCGTGCGCGAGGTGCGCCAGGAGCTCGCCAAGGTCACCTGGCCGACCCGGCGCGAACTGTTCTACACCACCTTGAGCGTGTTGGTGATGTCGGCTCTGGCGGCACTGTTCTTCTTCTTCACCGATCTCGTCATCGGCTGGGTGATCCGGCTGGTCATGGGGCTCGGCGGCTGATGGCGGAACCGCGCTGGTACATCATCCACGTCTATTCGGGCTTTGAGAAGAAGGTGGCCCAGCAGATCCAGGAGCAGGCCGCCCAGAAGGGGCTTGCCGATCGCATCCTGGAGGTGCTGGTGCCGGCCGAGGAGGTCACCGAGGTGCGGCGCGGCCGCCGGGTGACCAGCGAGCGCAAGTTCTTCCCGGGCTATGTGCTGGTGCGGGTGGCGCTGGACGACGAGACCTGGTCGTTGATCAAGAACATCCCCAAGGTCACCGGCTTTCTCGGCGCCGGCGGCAAGCCGACGCCGATCCCCGAGGAGGAGGCGGCGCGGGTGCGCAGCCAGGTCCAGGAGGGGTTTGAACAGCCGCGGCCGCTGGTGGAGTTTCTGCCCGGCGATCGGGTGCGGGTGACCGAGGGTCCGTTCAGCACCTTCGAGGGGGTGGTGGAGGAGGTGGACGAGGGCAAGGGCCGGCTCAAGGTGTCGGTGTCCATCTTCGGCCGCGCGACCCCGGTGGACCTGGAGTATTCCCAGGTGGAAAAGGTGTAGACGCCCGGGCGGGAGCGACCCTCGGCGGAGGGTGGCGTTGGGACCGCAGGAGGAGTGAGGATGGCGAAAAAGGTCGTCGGGTACATTCGCTTGCAGGTGCCGGCCGGCAAGGCCACGCCCTCGCCGCCCATCGGCCCGGCCTTGGGCCAGCGGGGGCTCAACATCATGGAGTTCTGCAAGCAGTTCAACGCCCAGACCCAGGGGCTGGAGCCCGGCACCCCGATCCCGGTCATCATCACCGCCTATTCGGATCGCAGCTTCAGTTTCGTCACCAAGATGCCGCCGGTGTCCTGGTATCTGAAGCGGGCGGCGGGGATCGAGAAGGGGGCCGCGGAGCCGGGGCGGCAGACGGTGGGTCGGGTGACGGTGGCCCAGTGCCGCGAGATCGCCCAGCAGAAGCTCAAGGATCTCAATACCGAGGATCTCGAGGCGGCGACCCGGACGGTGATGGGGTCGGCCAGGTCCATGGGACTCGAGGTGGTGGAGTAGGGCCGTGGCGAAGCGAGGCAAGCGCATCCGGGCCGCGTACGAGCTCGTCGACCGCAGCCGCGCCTATCCGCTCGAGGAGGCGCTGGAGCTGGTGAAGAAGACCGCCACCGCCAAGTTCGACGAAACCGTGGAGCTGGCGGTGAACCTGGGCGTGGATCCGCGCCATGCCGACCAGATGGTGCGGGGCATGGTGACGCTGCCGCACGGGACCGGCAGGACGGTGCGGGTGGCGGTGTTCGCCCGCGGCGCCAAGGCGGAGGAGGCGAAGGCGGCCGGAGCGGATCTCGTCGGGGCGGAGGATCTCGCGGAGCGCATCCAGGCGGGCGAGATCGACTTCGACCGCTGTATCGCCACCCCCGACATGATGCCCCTGGTCGGCCGTCTCGGGCGCATCCTCGGCCCGCGGGGGCTGATGCCCAATCCCAAGCTCGGCACCGTCACCCAGGATGTGGCCGAGGCGGTGAAGGCGGCCAAGGCGGGTCAGGTGCAGTTCCGGGTCGAGCGGGCCGGGATCGTGCACGCCGGCATCGGCAA
The DNA here is from genome assembly GCA_026982585.1 of Alphaproteobacteria bacterium. Classification (GTDB taxonomy): domain Bacteria; phylum Pseudomonadota; class Alphaproteobacteria; order Geminicoccales; family Geminicoccaceae; genus HRBIN39. Next base: position 2,065 of record JALSGW010000343.1, read on the forward strand.
GGTGAGCTTTCCCACCGAGGCGCTGGTGGAGAACGCCCGCGCGCTCGCCGACGCGCTCAACCGGGCCAAGCCGAGCGGAGTCAAGGGCACCTATTTCCGCCGCGCCCATGTGAGCTCCACCATGGGGCCGGGGATCGAGGTGCAGGTGCCGACGCTGGTGCAGGGATAGGACGGCGTGGAGGGACTTGCCAGAGCCCGCGGGCGCCCTAATTTGCAGGGCTCCACGAGCGGAGCGCTGGGCGCGGGATCGGTGTCGCGCACAGCCGCTTTTGCGCGTCCGCCCGGATCGATGCGGACTCCCGCGGGCGGGCGGGGCCGGTCGGCAGGATTCTCTCGCCGCGGCAGTTGAGGAGACCATCGGTGCTGCGTGCGCAGAAGGTGAAGGTGGTGGACGAGCTGCACGCGGTGTTCACGCGTGCGGCGGTGGTGGTGGTGGCGCATTACAAGGGGCTGAACGTGCCGGAGATGAGCGCGCTGCGGGCGCGCATGCGGGAGCACGGCGGCCGTTTGCGGGTGGTCAAGAACCGGCTCGCCAAGCGGGCGCTGGCGGGCACCCGCTATGAGGGTTTGGCGCCGCTGCTCGCCGGGCCGAGCGCCATCGCCTGGGCGGAGCAGGATCCGGTGGCGCCGCCCAAGGTGCTGGTGGAGTTCGCCAAGGGCAACGACAAGCTGGTGATCGTCGGCGGTGCTCTCGGCGAGACGTTGCTGGACGCGGAGGCGGTGCGGGCGCTCGCCCAGCTGCCGTCCCTGGACGAGCTGCGGGCGCGGCTCGTGGGCCTGTTGCAGGCGCCGGCGGGTCAGCTCGTGCGGCTGCTCGGCGAGCCGGGCGCGCGGCTTGCGCGGGTGTTGCGGGCGCGGGGCGAACAGGCCGAGGGCTGACCGGCGGGGGCCGGTGTGGTGGAGAGTCTGGAGACGGAGGACGTGATGGCGAATCTGGAGCAGCTGGTCGAGGATCTGTCCAAGCTCACCGTCCTGGAGGCGGCGGAGCTGGCCAAGATGCTGGAGGAGAAGTGGGGCGTGTCGGCGGCGGCGCCGGTGGCGGTGGCGGCGGTGCCGGGTGCCGCGCCGGCGGCGGCCGAGGCGGCCGAGGAGAAGACCGAGTTCGACGTCATCCTGGCCAGCGTGGGCGACAAGAAGATCAACGTCATCAAGGAGGTGCGGGCCATCACCGGCCTCGGCCTCAAGGAGGCCAAGGATCTCGTCGAGGGGGCGCCCAAGCCGGTGAAGGAGGGGGTGTCCAAGGAGGAGGCGGAGAAAATCAAGCAGCAGCTCGAGGCGGCTGGCGCCACCGTGGAGATCAAGTGACCGTCCCGTCGGGACGATGACGCCGACGGCGGATCGGCGCGCCGCGGCGGGGGAGGCGGACCCTTCCGCTCGGGCCGGGTGCGGAAGGGCGGTGCGGGGTGTTGGCCAGCGGGGCGAGCGAATCGTGGCTTCACGGTTCGCCTCGCCCGTTCGGCGTTGAACGGGCCGGCCTCCGGAGGGCAGATCCCGGCCCCGGGGCCCGGCAAGGAGACATGGCGAGCATGGGCGAGATCACGGCAGCCAAGCGGATTCGCAAGAACTTCGGGCGCATTCCCGAAATCACCACCATGCCCAACCTGATCGAGGTGCAGCGGCGATCCTACGATCGCTTCCTGCAGCGCGACGTCCCGCCGGCGGAGCGGGAGCGGGTGGGGCTCGAGGAGGTGTTCCGCAGCGTCTTCCCCATCACCGACTTCAACGAGCGGGCCTCGCTCGACTTCGTCAAATACGAGCTCGAGGATCCGCGCTACGATGTGGAGGAGTGCCACCAGCGCGGGCTCACCTACGCCGCCGCGCTGCGGGTGACGCTGCGGCTGATCGTGTGGGACGTGGACGAGGACAGCGGGGCCAAGAGCGTCAAGGACATCAAGGAGCAGGATGTCTACATGGGCGACATCCCGCTCATGACCGACAACGGCACCTTCGTCATCAACGGCACCGAGCGGGTGATCGTCTCGCAGATGCACCGCTCGCCGGGCGTGTTCTTCGACCACGACAAGGGCAAGACCCATTCCTCGGGCAAGTATCTCTTCTCGGCCCGGGTGATCCCCTATCGCGGCTCGTGGCTCGACTTCGAGTTCGACGCCAAGGACCTGATCTACGCCCGCATCGACCGGCGCCGCAAGATCCCGGTGACCACCTTCCTGATGGCGCTCGGCCTCGATCCCGAGACCATTCTCCAGACCTTCTACGACACGGTGGTGCACCGGCGTTCCGGCAAGGGGTGGCGGGCGCCCTTCCGTCCCGACCGGCTGCAGGGGATCAAGCTCACCTCCGACCTCATCGACGCCGAGAGCGGGGAGACCCTGGCCGAAGCGGGCACCAAGCTCACGCCGCGCATCCTGCGCCGCATCCGGGAGCGCGGGGTGAAGGACCTCTATGTGAGCGCCGAGGATCTGGTCGGCCGCTATGTGGCGCGCGATGTCATCGACGAGAACACCGGACTGGTGCTCGCCGAGGCGGGCGACGAACTCACCGGCCCGATGCTCGAGCGCATCGCCGAAGCCGGGGTGGAGGAGCTGCCGATCCTCGACATCGACTACATCAACGTCGGCCCGTACATCCGCAACACCCTCGCCATCGACCGCTCCCGGTCCCGGGAGGAGGCGCTCATGGACATCTACCGGGTGCTGCGGCCGGGCGAGCCGCCCACCCTGGAGACCGCGGAGCAGCTCTTCCACAGCCTGTTCTTCGATCCCGAGCGCTACGACCTGTCGCCGGTGGGCCGGGTCAAGATGAACATGCGCCTCGGCCTCGAGACCGACGACAGCGTGCGGGTGCTGCGCCCCGAGGACATCGTCGCCACCGTCAAGACCCTCATCGACATCAAGGACGGACGGGGGGAGGTGGACGACATCGATCATCTCGGCAACCGCCGGGTGCGGTCGGTGGGCGAGCTGATGGAGAACCAGTTCCGCATCGGCCTGTTGCGCATGGAACGGGCGGTAAAGGAGCGCATGAGCGCGGTGGAGGTGGAGGCGCTCATGCCCAACGATCTCATCAACGCCAAGCCGGTGGCGGCGGCGGTGCGGGAGTTCTTCGGCAGCTCCCAGCTGAGCCAGTTCATGGACCAGACCAACCCGCTCTCGGAGATCACCCACAAAAGGCGCCTTTCGGCGCTCGGGCCGGGCGGTCTGACCCGCGAGCGGGCCGGCTTCGAGGTGCGGGACGTCCATCCCACCCACTACGGCCGCATCTGCCCCATCGAGACCCCGGAGGGGCCCAACATCGGCCTCATCAACAGCCTCGCCACCTACGCCCGCATCAACAAGTACGGCTTCATCGAAACCCCCTACCGGCGGGTGGTGGACGGCCGGGTGACCGACGAGGTGGTCTATCTCTCCGCCATGGAGGAGGGCAAGTACACCATCGCCCAGGCCAACTCCAAGCTCGACGAGGAGGGACGGCTCATCGAGGATTTCGTGAGCTGCCGCCAGAACGGCGAGTTCGTGCTGGCCAGGCCCGATCAGGTGGACTTCATGGACGTGTCGCCCAAGCAGCTGGTGTCGGTGGCGGCCTCGCTGATCCCGTTCCTCGAGAACGACGACGCCAACCGCGCGCTCATGGGCTCCAACATGCAGCGCCAGGCGGTGCCGCTCATCCAGGCCGAGGCGCCCTTCGTGGGCACCGGCATGGAGGCCGTGGTGGCGCGGGATTCCGGGGCCGCCATTGTCGCGCGCCGCTCGGGGATCGTGGACCAGGTGGACGCCTCGCGCATCGTGGTGCGGGTGACCGACGAGGGGGCCACCGCGGATTCGGTGGTCGACATCTACAACCTCAAGAAGTTCCAGCGCTCCAACCAGAACACCTGCATCAACCAGCGGCCGCTCGTGAAGGTGGGCGATCTCGTGCGGGCGGGCGACATCATCGCCGACGGACCGGCCACCGATCTCGGCGAGCTCGCGCTCGGGCGCAACGTGCTGGTCGCCTTCATGCCGTGGAACGGTTATAATTTCGAGGACTCCATCCTGATCTCGGAGCGCATCGTCCGCGACGACGTCTTCACCTCCATCCACATCGAGGAGTTCGAGGTGATGGCCCGGGACACCAAGCTCGGGCCCGAGATGATCACCCGGGACATCCCCAACGTCAGCGAGGAGGCGCTGCGCAACCTCGACGAGGCGGGCATCGTCTACATCGGCGCCGAGGTGAAGGCCGGCGACATCCTGGTCGGCAAGGTCACCCCCAAGGGGGAGACGCCCATGACCCCCGAGGAGAAGCTGTTGCGGGCGATCTTCGGGGAGAAGGCGGCGGACGTGCGGGACACCTCCCTCAAGGTGCCGCCCGGGGTGCAGGGCACGGTGGTGGAGGTGCGGGTGTTCAACCGCCGCGGCGTCGACAAGGACGAGCGGGCGCTCGCCATCGAACGGGCGGAGATCGCGCGCCTCGCCAAGGACCGCGACGACGAGAAGGCGATCCTCGAGCGCAACATCTACAGCCACCTGCGCGATCTGTTGCGCGGCCAGACCGTCAAGAGCGGCATCCGCGGCGTGGTGCGGGCCGGCACCGTGCTCACCGACGAGGTGCTGGCCGGCATCGAGCGGCGCCATCTGTGGGAGATCGGCATCGCCGACGCCGAGCGCATGCACCAGATCCGCCAGCTCAAGCGCCAGCTCGAGGACGCCTACAAGCGTCTCGAGGAGCGCTTCCAGAACAAGGTGGAGAAGCTGCAGCGCGGCGACGAGCTGCCCCCCGGCGTGCTCAAGATCGTCAAGGTGTTCATCGCCACCAAGCGCAAGCTCCAGCCCGGCGACAAAATGGCGGGTCGCCACGGTAACAAGGGCGTGATCTCCAAGATCGCCCCGATCGAGGACATGCCGTTTCTCGAGGACGGCACACCGGTGGACATCGTCCTCAATCCGCTCGGGGTGCCCTCGCGCATGAACGTGGGCCAGATCCTCGAGACCCACCTCGGCTGGGCCTGCGCCAATCTCGGCCGCAAGATCGGCGAGTTGGTCGCCAAATGGCAGGAGACCGGGCGGCAGGCGCTCGAGGACAAGATCGGGGAGATCTACGGTCCCGAGGTGCGCACCGCCCTCAAGGCGTACAGCGACGAGGAGCTCCTGGAGCTGGCCCGCCGTCTCGCCCACGGCATCCCGGTCGCCTCGCCGGTGTTCGACGGGGCCCACGAGCCCGACATCCTGCGCATGCTGGAGATGGCCGGTCTCGATCCGAGCGGTCAGGTCACCCTCTACGACGGCCGCACCGGGGAGGCCTTCGATCGGCCGGTCACGGTGGGTTACATCTACATGCTCAAGCTCAGCCATCTCGTGGACGACAAGATCCACGCCCGCTCGGTGGGGCCGTACAGCCTGGTCACCCAGCAGCCCCTCGGCGGCAAGGCCCAGTTCGGCGGCCAGCGCTTCGGGGAGATGGAGTGCTGGGCGCTTCAGGCCTACGGCGCCGCCTACACCCTGCAGGAGATGCTCACCGTGAAGTCCGACGACGTCTCCGGACGCACCCGGATCTACGAGGCCATCACCCGCGGCGAGGAGACCTTCGAGGCAGGCATCCCGGAGAGTTTCAACGTGCTGGTGAAGGAGCTCCAGGCGCTCGCGCTCAATGTGGAGCTCCAGCAGGACGGCGCCGGCGAGTGAAGCGGACCGGTTCCGCTTCCGGCGAGCGATCTCCCACAAGGAGCGAGTAGCAGCCCATGCAGGATCTCATCCGACTGTTCACCCCGCAGCAGTCCGCGCCGAAGTTCGACCAGATCCGGATCTCCATCGCCAGCCCCGATCAGATCCGCGCCTGGTCCTACGGCGAGGTGAAGAAGCCGGAGACCATCAACTACCGGACCTTCAAGCCCGAGCGCGACGGACTGTTCTGCGCCAAGATCTTCGGTCCGGTGAAGGACTACGAGTGCCTGTGCGGGAAGTACAAGCGCATCAAGCATAAGGGCCTGGTGTGCGAGAAATGCGGGGTGGAGGTGATCCTCTCCAAGTCCCGGCGGGAGCGCATGGGACACATCGACCTCGCGGCACCGGTGGCGCACATCTGGTTCCTGAAGTCGGTGCCCTCGCGCATCGGCGTGCTGTTGGACATGACGCTCAGGGATCTCGAGCGCATCCTCTACTTCGAGAACTGGGTGGTGATCGAGCCGGGATTGACCCCGCTCAAACTGCACGAGCTGCTGACCGAGGAGCAGGTCAACCGCTACCGGGAGGAGTTCGGGGAGGACGCCTTCACCGCCGGCATCGGCGCCGAGGCGGTGCGGGAGATGCTCAAGCGTCTCGATCTCGCCAAGGAGCGGGACAAGATGCGGGCCGAACTCGCCGAGACCACCTCGGAGGCCAAGCGCAAGAAGCTGGTCAAGCGCCTCAAGATGGTGGAGACCTTCCTCGAATCCGGCAACCGGCCGGAGTGGATGATCCTCGAGGTGATCCCGGTGCTGCCGCCGGAGCTGCGGCCGCTCGTGCCGCTCGACGGCGGGCGGTTCGCCACCTCGGATCTCAATGATCTCTACCGGCGGGTGATCAACCGCAACAACCGCCTCAAGCGCCTGATCGAGCTGCGGGCGCCGGACATCATCGTGCGCAACGAAAAGCGCATGCTGCAGGAGGCGGTGGACGCGCTGTTCGACAACGGCCGCCGCGGGCGCGTCATCACCGGCGCCAACAAGCGCCCGCTCAAGTCCCTCTCGGACATGCTCAAGGGCAAGCAGGGGCGCTTTCGCCAGAACCTGCTCGGCAAACGGGTGGACTACTCCGGCCGGTCGGTGATCGTGGTGGGACCGGAGCTCAAGCTCCACCAGTGCGGCCTGCCCAAGAAGATGGCGCTCGAGCTGTTCAAGCCCTTCGTCTACGCCAAGCTCGAGCTCTACGGCAAGGCCCAGACCATCAAGGCCGCCAAGCGCATGGTGGAGAAGGAGCGGCCGGAGGTGTGGGACATCCTGGACGAGGTGATCCGCGAACATCCGGTGCTGCTCAACCGAGCGCCCACCCTGCACCGGCTCGGCATCCAGGCCTTCGAGCCGCTGTTGATCGAGGGCAAGGCCATCCAGCTGCACCCGCTGGTGTGCACCGCCTTCAACGCCGATTTCGACGGCGACCAGATGGCGGTGCACGTGCCGCTCTCCCTCGAGGCCCAGCTCGAGGCGCGGGTGCTGATGATGAGCACCAACAACATCCTCAGCCCCGCCAACGGCAAGCCGATCATCGTGCCCACCCAGGACATCGTGCTGGGGCTCTACTATCTGTCCATGGAAATGCCCAACGAGCCGGGCGAGGGCATGGTGTTCGCCGGGCTCGACGAGGTGCAGCACGCGCTCCAGCGGGGCGTCGTGACCCTGCACAGCAAGATCAAGTGCCGCATCGACGTGGTGGGCGAAGACGGCAACATCGAGCGCCGCCTGGTGGAGACCACCCCGGGCCGTATGCTCATCTACGAGGTGCTGCCGCAGCATCCCGGCATCAGCTTCGAGCGGCTCATCAACCGGCTGCTCACCAAGAAGGAGATCAGCGAGGTCATCGACGAGGTCTACCGCCACTGCGGCCAGAAGGAGACCGTGATCTTCTGCGACCGGCTGATGGGGCTCGGTTTCTCCTACGCCTGCAAGGCCGGCATCTCCTTCGGCAAGGACGATATGATCGTGCCCGAGGCCAAGGCGCGGCTGGTCAGGGAGACCCAGCAGCTGGTCAAGGAATACGAGACCCAGTACGCGGACGGGCTGATCACCCGCAAGGAGAAGTACAACAAGGTCATCGACGCCTGGCAGAAGTGCTCGGATCGGGTCGCCGAGGAGATGATGGCGGCGATCCAGTCGGTGCACCAGCGCCGACGCCCCGACGGGCGCTACAACCAGCCCAATTCCATCTGGATGATGGCCCACTCGGGCGCCCGGGGCTCGGCCGCGCAGATCAAACAGCTGGCCGGCATGCGCGGGCTGATGGCCAAGCCCTCGGGCGAGATCATCGAGACCCCGATCGTCTCCAACTTCAAGGAGGGGCTGTCGGTGCTGGAGTACTTCAACTCCACCCACGGCGCCCGCAAGGGGCTCGCGGATACCGCCCTCAAGACCGCCAACTCCGGCTATCTCACCCGCCGGCTCGTGGACGTGGCCCAGGACGTGGTGGTGGTGGAGGAGGACTGCGGCACCGAGGAAGGCCTCACCTTCACCACCGCG
>JALSGW010000344.1 GCA_026982585.1 Alphaproteobacteria bacterium
GGCTCGTTGATGGCGAGCGGGCGCCCCTTGCGGTCGAAGATGCGGCCCCTAGGCGGCACCACCAGGCGCTGGTTGATCCGGTTTTCCTCGGCGAGCAGGCGGTAGGCGGCGCCGTCCTGCACCTGCAGCTGCCAGAGGCGCGCGACCAGGGCGCCGAAGCCGAGGGTCTGGCCGGCGGCGACCAAAAAGGCCCGGCGCGCGAACACCTTGCGTCGCTCAGGGGGTGCGCGCATGGTCGGTCTCCGGCGCGGATCGGCGCAGGCGATCGAGCAGCCAGGCGATGGGCGGGTAGAGGAGGAGGGTGAGGCCGAGCTGGAGCAACAGCGGGCCGGGCGCGAAGGGCCAGGCGAAGTAGAGGGAGGCGAGCAGCCACCGCAGCAGCGCGACGGAGACGGCCACCACCGCGAAGGCGGCCCAGATCAACGGCGGCGGCTGGGCCGGGAGCCAGCGGGCGCCGCCGCGCACCAGGAGGCCGAGGGCGAGCAGGGTGAGGGCGGTGAAGCCGAGCGGCAGCCCGGCCAGGGCGTCGGACAGCAGGCCGAGCAGGAACAGCAGCGGCGGACCCATGATCTCCGGGCGGTACAGCGCCCAGTAGAAGGCCACCGCCAGGGTCAGGTCGGTGTCGGGTGCGTCCGGAGCAAGGGAGCCCAAGGCGGCGCGATCGAGGATCACCGCCGCCAGGCCGGTGAGCGGCGGCATGGTGTCGGCGAGCGGCCGGGCCAGGCGTGCGGGAACGCGGGTCATGGATGGGGTCCGGGTTGCGGATGGCCCGGGGCGGTGGCCCGCGAACGGTCGGCAGCGGGGGGCGTCACCCCCGGATAGTCCAGGACCGCCACATAATCGAGCCGGGTCCAGTCCACATAGGGCTCCACCACCACCTGCCGGTCCCGCACCGCGCGCACCCGGCCCACCGGCAGCCCTGGGGGCAGCAGACCGCCCCGGCCCGAGGTGAGCACTTCGTCGCCCAGCCGCACCCGCGGGTTGAGGGGAAGAAAGCGCAATTTGGGGTTGGGGGTGTTGTCGCCCTCCAGCACGCCGGGGTCGCCCGAGCTGCCGACCAGCACGGGAATGCGGGAATCGCGGTCGGTGAGCGGCATCACCCGGGCGCTGCGTTCGCCGACCGCCACGATCCGTCCCACCAGTCCCTCGGCGTTCACCACCGCCATGCCCCGGGCGAGGCCGCGGTTGCGCCCGGCGTCCAGCACCAGCAGCCGGGCGAAGGGGTTGGCGCCGTCGCCCACCACCCGGGCGACCGTGCGCCGGGGTCGGGTCTCGAGCAGCGGCATCGCCAACAGACGTCTCAGGGCGCGGTTTTCCACCTCGAGGCGGATGGCGCGGCTGCGCCACTCCCGAAGCCGCTCCACCTCGGCGCGCAGGCGGGCGTTTTCGCTGCGCGCGGCGAGCAGGGCGCCCACCTCGCGGGCCGCTGTCCGCACCGCCGCAAGGGGCATTTTGGCCGCCGCCAGCACCGCCACCGCGGCGTCGGTGGCCATCATCTGGACGGTGCGCAGGAGCTGGATGTCCACCTTGGAGACCACGATCAAGAGCGCGGCTGCGGCCACCAGGGCGGCGGTGCGCAGGGCGAGGGCGAGCTGCCACAGGCTGCGCCAGAGGGCGCGCAGGCGGCGGCGGGCGCGCCGTTCGGCGCGGACGGGGAGATCATCGTCCGGCGGCAGCGGATCGGGGACGGCTGCGGAGGGCTCCGCGTACATGCGCACCGCCTCCACCGCCCGACCTTCGGCTCAGTAGGCGGCCTGCAGCACGTGCTGCAGGGTGTTCATCTCCTCGAGACAGCGGCCGGTGCCGAGGGCCACACAGGTGAGGGGTTCGTCGGCGACGCTCACCGGCAGGCCGGTGGCGTGGCGCAGCACATGGTCGATGTTCTGGAGCAGCGAACCGCCGCCGGTGAGCACGATGCCCTTGTCGACGATGTCGGCGGACAGTTCCGGCGCCGTGTGTTCGAGGGCCACCTTGACCGCCTCGATGATGGCGTTGACGGGCTCCGCGAGCGCCTCCGCCACCTGGCGCTGGCTGATGGTGATCTCCTTGGGCACGCCGTTCATGAGGTCCCGGCCCTTGATCTCCATCACCTGGCCGACGCCGTCCTCGGGCAGGCAGGCGGAGCCGATGGTCTTCTTGATGCGCTCGGCGGTGGCCTCGCCGATGAGGAGATTGTGGTTGCGGCGGATGTAGTTGATGATGGCCTCGTCCATCTTGTTGCCGCCGACCCGGATCGAGCGGGCGTAGACGATGCCGCCCAGGGACAGCACCGCCACTTCGGTGGTGCCGCCGCCGATATCGACGATCATCGATCCGCTCGGTTCGGTGACCGGCAGCCCGGCGCCGATGGCCGCCGCCATGGGCTCCTCGATCAGGAACACCCGCCGCGCGCCGGCCGCCTCCGCGCTCTCCTGGATGGCCCGCCGCTCCACCGCGGTGGAACCCGAGGGCACGCAGATGATCACCCGGGGGCTCGCGAAGGCGCGCTTGGGATTCACCCGGCGGATGAAGTGTTTGATCATCTCCTCGGCGATCTCGAAATCGGCGATCACCCCGTCCCTGAGCGGGCGGATGGCCTCGATGTTGCCGGGGGTGCGGCCGACCATCTGCTTGGCCTCCTCGCCCACCGCCAGCACGTGCTTGCGGTCGCGGAGGTTGGCGATCGCCACCACCGAGGGTTCGTTGAGGACGATCCCCCGTCCCTTGACGTAGATCAGGGTGTTGGCGGTGCCGAGGTCGATGGCGAGATCGGCCGAGAAGAAGCCGAACAAGCGTGCGAGCATGAGGGCATGACCCGATCAGGCGTGGTGGGCGCACCCCGTACCGCCCGGGGCGGTGCCGTTTCTATCACGGCTGCGCCTGGCGATCCACGGTGTTGCGCCCGAGCGCCGTCTCAACCCTCCTCCCGCCCCTGCGAGCGGCGTTCGAGGGCCCGCGCCTGTTCCTCCCCCATGCCGAAATGATGGCCGATTTCATGGACCAGAACGTCGGCCACCACCTCCTCGAGGGCGCAGCCGCGCTCGCACCATTCAAAGAGGATCGGCATGCGGTAGAGGAAGATCATCTCGGGCTCGGCGGGCGGAAGGGCCAGGTTTTCCCGTTCCCCGACCGGGACCGCCCGGTAGAGGCCGGTGATCTCGAGCGGATCCTCGACTCCGAGGTCGGCCATCACCTCCTCTGTGGGCCACTCCTCGACCCGCACCGGAATCGGCGCGAGCAGCCGGGCGAAGGGTTCGGGAAGCTCCTTGAGCAGCCGCTCGGCAAGGGCGGCGATGTCGGCGATGGTGGGCGGCCTGCAGGCGGCCCGGCCGGTGGTGGGCGGGGTGGTCATGAGGGAGCTGTCTCTGGGTTGGGCGGATGCGGCTCCTCGACGGCGACGCCCAGCTCCTCAAGCCGGCTCGCGAGCTCGCGGGCCGCGCGGTCGAGGAGGGCGGGGTCTGTGCCGCGCAGCACCAGATGGGCCGCCGGCCGCTCTCCCTGGAAGGTGGGGTAGCTGCCGATCTGGAGGTCGGGCCAGCGCCGCTGGAGTGCGTCCAGGGTCTGGGCGAGATCCCCTTCGGGAGCCCAGGCGCGCAGGGTACGGCTTTGGAGCGGGGCTCCGCCCTCGAGACGGTGGCGGAGGCTTGCGAACATGGCCTGGGCGATGGCCGGGATGCCGGCGAGCGCATGGACGTTCTCGATCGAAAAGCCCGGCGCACCGCTCAGCGGATTGTCGATCAGCCGCGCACCTTCGGGCAGGTCGGCCATCTTGAGCCGGGCCGGATTGAGCCGCTCCGGCGGGTAGAAGGCGCGCAGGCGGGCTTCCGCCTCGGGATGGCGCAGGAGCCGGCGGCCGAAGGCGCGGGCGATGGCGGCGGCGGTGACGTCGTCGTGGGTGGGGCCGAGCCCGCCGGTGGTGAACACATGGTGATAACGGCGCCGACAGGCGTCCACCGCCTCGGCGATGGCGTCCAGCTCGTCGGGCACCACCCGCGCCTCCCTGAGCAGGATGCCGAGCCCGGCGAGCTCGCGGGCGAGAAAGGGGAGGTTGGCATCGCGGGTGCGGCCTGAGAGGATTTCGTTGCCGATGACGATGACGGCGGCGGTGGTCGGAGTCTGGGCACGGGCCATGGCCGACCGTTCCTCCCTCGCCCAGCGGAGATCAGAGGTGAAACTTCCGGAGCCCCTCTATCGGGCGGTGCTGTTGCGACGCTATAAGCGGTTTTTGGCCGATGTCGAGCTGGAAAATGGCCGGCGCGCGGTGGCGCATGTGGCGGATCCGGGCCGTCTGCCCGGGCTCGCGGTGCCGGGGGCGGAGTTGTGGCTGTCGGGCCACCGGGACCCGAGGCGCAAGCTGCCGTTTCGGGTGGAGCTGATCCGCCAGGGGCGGGCGCTCGTGGGGGTGAACAGCGCCAATCCGAACCGCCTCGCGCGGGAGGGTTTCGCCCGCGGTCTGATCGGCTTCGCGCGCGGTTTTGCGCTGGCACGGCGCGAGCCGCGGCTGGCCTCGGGAGGACGGCTCGATTTTCTGCTGCGCGATCCTTGGGGCCGGGAGCTCTGGGTGGAGGTGAAGGGGGTGACGTGGCGTGCGGAAGGGCGCACGGCGGCCTTTCCGGATGCCCCCACCGCGCGCGGCCGGCGCCATCTCGAGGCGCTGATCGGCCGGCTGCGCGAGGGGGGTGCGGCGGCGCTGCTGTTCGTGGTGCAACGGGCCGACGTGGAATCGGTGCGGGCGGCGGCGGAGGTGGATCCGGACTACGCGGAGCTGTTGCACGCGGGACGCGCTCTCGGCCTGCGGGTGGAGGCGTGGCGGTGTCGTGTCAACCAGCGCGCGATTGAACTGGACGCACCGCTACCTGTGGTTTAGATTGCCGCCCATGATGGAGGGTGGCCGAGACGAACCATACAGAATCCTCGGCGAGGCCGGCTTGGTCTGCGAGCCTCAGGCCGAGGGCGGGGTGCTGGTGCGGGGGTCGACCTATCCGTGGCGGCGGCTCATCCGCCAGGCGGGCGGGCATTGGCTGCGGGAGCTCGCCGCGTGGCGGCTTCCGGATGAGGCGTCGCTGCGCCGGCTGGCGGCCGCGTTGCGCGGAAGCACACAGGCGCCCGGCCTCGCCGAGCGGCCGGCGCCCTATACGCCGGAAGCCCGTCCCCACTATCACGGGCATCGGGCCCGGCTGCGACAGCGGCTCTTGGAGGCCTCCCCCAAGGCGCTGGCCGACTACGAGCTGCTCGAGCTGCTGCTGTTCTTCTCCATCCATCGCCGCGACACCAAACCCATCGCCAAGGCCATGCTGGAGCAGTTCGGCGGTCTCGGCGGGGTGCTTGCCGCCGATCCGGCCCGTTATCGCGAAGTGTTCGGCCTGAACCCGGAAGTCTGGTCGGAGGACCATCCGCGGCGGCAGGTCCAGGAGGACGACCTGCTCTTCACCCAGGTGTTGCTCAAGGCGGTCAAGGAGCTGCTCGAACGGGTGCTGCGCGAGCGGGTGCGCGAACGCCCGGTGATCGGCTCCTGGTCGGCGCTGCTCGAGTATCTCCAGATCGCCATGGCCCACGAACCGCGCGAACAGTTCCGCATCCTCTTCCTCGACCGCAAGAACGTCCTCATCAAGGACGAGGTCCAAAGCAGCGGCACCGTCGACCACACCCCGCTCTATCCCCGCGAGGTGGTGCGCCGCGCCCTCGAGCTCGGGGCCTCGGCCATCATCATGGTGCACAATCACCCGAGCGGGGACCCCACGCCTTCCGAGGCCGACATCGCCATGACCCAGCAGGTGGTGCGCGCCCTGCAGGCGGTCGGGATCGTCGTCCACGACCACGTCATCGTCGCCCGCAACCGCCACACGAGCTTTCGTTCGCTCAACCTGCTCTAGCCGCGCCGCGCCCGTCCCGGCGCGCGGGGCGAGCCGGCTCAACCCCCCGCCACCGGAAGCTCGAGCGGCGCGCGCGAGAGGATCTCCGGACCGTCTGCGGTGACCAGGCTGGTGCGGCCCAGGGTCATCGCCCGGAGCTCCTTCTGGTCCGCGAGGATGATGTGCAGGAACACCACCATGCCGGGTGCGAGCTCCAGGCTCGTGCCGCGGCAGAACAGCGGGGTTTCCATCCAGGAGGGCGCGAAACGGGCGCCGAGCGGATAGCCGCAGGCGTGCAGCCTCTGCTCCCGGAAACCCAGCTCGTCCAGCACCCGCGCCTGCGCCCGGAACACCTCGTCCATGGGAACACCGGGGTAGAGCCGCTCCTCGGCCCGCAGCAGCGCCTCCCTGCAGGCGGCGAACCAGCGGCGGTCCTCCTCGTCCGGAGCCCCCACCACCACCGTGCGCATCAGGCAGGCGTGATAGTGGCGCATCACGCCGGCGAATTCGAGCGTCAGCCGGTCCCGCTCCGCCAGCCGCCGCCGTCCGCTCGCATAGCGGCACAACAGCGCCCGGCGACCCGAGCCGATGATGAAGGGATTGGCCGGGTAGTCCCCGCCCGCCTCCAGCACGGCGGCCTGCATGCGGGCCAGGATACGGGCCTCCTCGGCACCGGGCCGGGCTTCGGCGAGCGCCGCATCCAGCGCCCGATCGGCGAGCTGTGCCGCCTCCCGCACATAGGCGAGCTCGGCGTTGGACTTCACGAGCCGCAGCCGGTCCACGAGACCGGAGGCATCGACCAGCTCCACGCGACCCGAAAGCGCCCGCTCGAGCGCCCGGCCATCCGCCGCGGTGAGGCCGTGAGCCGCCCATTCCACCCCGAGCCGGCCGCCCTTGAAGCCGAGCTCCCAGAGCAGCGCGGCGAGCTCTCCTGCGGGATCGGCGCCCTCCCGGTCCTCCCACACCCGCACGTCCCGGATCATCGAGGTCTCGAGCGCCTGCAGGCGATCGGGCGCGCGGGTGAGCAGCACCAACGTCCCGTCGGCTCCCACCACCAGGCACTGGAAGAAGCAGTAGCCGAAGGTCTCGAATCCGGTGAGCCAGTAGTGGGTCTCGGGGGCGAAGGCGAGCAGCCCGTCGAGACCCAGCGCCCCGAGCCGCTCTCGGGTGCGGGCGAGCCGTATCTGGTATTCCTCCTCGCAAAAGGCCGGTGCCGAGCCCATGGTGCGCACTCCCCAAGCCCAAACCCGTGCGGCCGCCTCCATCCGGCCTCCAAAGCCCAATCTAGCCGCCACCGCCTCCTCGCCCAAGCGCCGACCGCCGTCCGGCGGGAAGCGGTTTCGCGGAGGCGCGGCCGTACCGGGGCGCGACCGGGAGGCGAACGCCGGCGGTGGGGACGGATCCCGCGGTTGCACGCCGGCGCGGCCGCCCCTTATAGAAGGCGGGGCCAGACCGCCCGGCTCGGGTGCGCGGCCTTTGAGCACGGTGAGGGACGATCCATGGCTTCGGTGCGCAAGGTGGTGTTTCCGGTGGCGGGCCTCGGCACGCGCATGCTGCCGGCGACCAAGGTGCTGCCCAAGGAAATGCTGCCGGTGGTGGACAAGCCGGTGGTGCAGTACGCGCTCGAGGAAGCGGCCGAGAGCGGGGCCGAGACCTTCATCTTCGTCACCGGCCGGGGCAAGGTGCTGGTGGAGGACCATTTCGATCGGGCCTTCGAACTGTTCCAGATGCTCGAGGAAAAGGGCAAGCGCGGCCAGCGCGAGGCGTTGGAGCGGGCGCTGCCGCCGCCCGGGCGCATCGTCTACACCCGCCAGCAGGCGCCGTTGGGCCTGGGGCATGCGGTCTGGTGTGCCCGCCATCTGGTGGGCGACGATCCCTTCTTCGGCGTGATCCTGGTGGACGATCTCATCCACGCGCCGGTCCCCTGCCTCCGGCAGCTGGTGGATGCCCACCAGGCCACAGGCGCCAATGTGGTGGCGGTGATGGAGGTGCCGCCGGAGGACACCGCCAAATACGGCATCATTCGCCCCGGTGCGGCGGAGGGCGATCGGGTCGCCGTCCGGGGCTTCGTGGAAAAGCCCCGGCCCGAGGAGGCGCCCTCGCGCCTCGCTGTGGTGGGCCGTTACGTTCTCTCGCGCCGGATCTTTCCGATCCTGGAGCGGCTCGATGTGGGGGCCGGGGGCGAGATCCAGCTCACCGACGCCATGAGCAAGCTGCTCGAGGAGGAACCCTTCCACGGCTTGCGGTTCACCGGACGTCGTTTCGACTGCGGGGACCGGCTCGGCTATCTCGAAGCCATCGTCGCCTACGCCATGGAGCGCGAGGATCTGGCGGCGCGCTTCCATGCCGTGCTGCGCCGTTATGTGTGAGTTCGCTTCCCGGATCTGGGTGAGGAGGTAGGCCGTGCGCATCGCCATGATCGGCACCGGCTACGTAGGGCTGGTCTCGGGCGCCTGTTTCGCCGAATTCGGCCTCGACGTGGTGTGTGTGGACAAGGATGCGGACAAGGTGGCCCGTCTCGAGCGGGGCGAGATCCCCATCTACGAGCCGGGTTTGGACGAGCTCGTGGCCAAGACCCGTGCGGCCGGACGCTTGCGCTTTTCGACCCGCATGGAGGAAGCGGTGGCCGGCGCCGATGCGGTGTTCATCGCCGTCGGCACCCCCACCCGCCGCGGCGACGGGCATGCGGACCTCAGCTACGTGTTCCAGGCCGCGGCGGAAATCGCGGACAAGCTGGACGGGCCTGCGGTGGTGGTCACCAAGTCCACCGTACCGGTGGGCACCACCCGCAGGCTCGGCGCGTTCTTCCGCGAGCGGCGGCCCGATCTCGCCGTCGAGGTGGCCTCCAACCCGGAATTCCTGCGCGAAGGATCGGCGATCGCCGATTTCATGCGTCCCGATCGGGTGATCTGCGGCGTCGAGAGCGCGCGGGCGCGGGAGGTTTTGGAGCTCGCCTACCGTCCGCTCAACCTCATCGAGACGCCCATGCTGTTCACCGGTCTCGAGACGGCGGAGCTCATCAAATACGCCACCAACTCCTTCCTGGCGATGAAGATCACCTTCATCAACGAACTCGCGGATCTGTGCGAGAAGGTGGGGGCCGACGTGCAGCAGGTGGCGAAGGGCATCGGCCTCGACGGCCGTATCGGCCGCAAGTTCCTGCACGCCGGGCCGGGATACGGCGGCTCCTGTTTCCCCAAGGACACGCTCGCCCTCCTGCGCACCGCCGAACAGTACGAGACACCGCTGCGGCTCGTGGAGACGGTGGTCCAGGTCAACGAGGCGCGCAAGCGGCGCATGGTGCGGCGCATCGTGGAGGCCTTGGGCGGGTCGGTGGAGGGCAAGAACGTGGCCGTGCTGGGCGTCACCTTCAAGCCCAACACCGACGACGTCCGCGAGAGCCCGAGCCTGGTCATCATTCCCGCCCTGCAGGCGGAGGGAGCCCGGGTGCGCGCTTATGATCCCAAGGGCATGACGGAGGCCGCCCGGCTGCTTCCCGGTGTCGAGTGGGGCCGCGACAGCTACCAGGTGGCGCGGGATGCGGACGCATTGGTGCTGCTCACCGAGTGGAACGAGTTCCGGGGGCTTGACCTCGCCCGCCTGCGTCGCTTGATGCGGCGGCCGGTGTTGATCGACCTGCGCAACGTCTACGACCCCGAGCGGGTGGCGCGGGCCGGCTTCGCCTATGTGAGCGTGGGCCGCCCGGCCATCCCCGCACTCGCGGGTGAGCCAGCGTGAGGACGGCCTTGCGATGACCCTAGCCCATCGCTTTCATCCCTCCATCCTGCGGGAGTACGACATCCGCGGGCGGGTCGGGGAGACCCTCGGCGCCGTGGATGCCGAGGCCATCGGTCGGGCGTTCGGCACCATGATCCGCCGCCACGGCGGCGAGCGGGTGTGCGTGGGCTACGACGGGCGGCTGAGCTCGCCGGAGCTCGAACGGGCGCTGGTCCAGGGGCTCTTGGAGACCGGCCTCGAGGTCCTCCGCATCGGACTCGGACCCACTCCCATGATGTACTACGCCGTCCACGAACTCGGGGCGCACAGCGGTGTGCAGGTGACCGGATCCCACAACCCCCCGGAATACAACGGCTTCAAGCTGGTCTTCGACCGCAAACCCTTCTACGGTTCCCAGATCCGAGCATTGGGCGATCTCGCCAAGGCGGGCGCCTTTGTCTCCGGGCAGGGTCGTGTGCGCGAGCGGCGCGTATTGGATTCCTACGTCAAGCGGCTGCTCGCGGATTTCACGGGTGGACGCCCGGTCGATGCGGTCTGGGATGCCGGAAACGGCGCCGCGGGACCGGCCATGGAACGTCTCGCCAGCCA
>JALSGW010000345.1 GCA_026982585.1 Alphaproteobacteria bacterium
CCGCCCGCGCGACCTCTCGGGCGGACAGCAGCAGCGGGTCGCGATCGGCCGCGCCATCGTGCGCGAGCCCGACGTCTACCTGTTCGACGAGCCGCTCTCCAACCTGGATGCCCGGCTTCGGGTGGCGATGCGCAGCGAGCTTCTGCGCCTGCAGCGCCGGCTCGGCACCACCACCCTCTACGTCACCCACGACCAGGAGGAGGCGATGAGCCTCGGCGATCGCATCGCGGTGATGGCCGAGGGCCGCCTGCTCCAGTACGGTCCCCCGCGCGAGGTCTACGACCGTCCGGCCGACCTCACGGTGGCGCGGTTCATCGGCAGCCCGCAGATCAACCTCATCGAGGGCGAACGGGACGGGGCGGGCTTTCGCGCCGAATCCCTGACGCTGCCCGCGCTCATCGGACCGAGGCAGCGGGTGGTGCTCGGCATCCGCCCCGAGGACGTCCATCCCTGGCGGTCGGGATCCGCATTGCTCGGCCCCATCACGGCGGAGGTGGAGCTCGTGGAGTTTCTGGGCCCCCGCTCGGTGGTCAGCCTCAGGCTTGCCTCACACACCCTGGTGGCGGTGTGGCCGGAATCCGAGGCGCGGGCGATCAAAGAAGGCGAGCGGGTGGAGGTGGGGTTCGACCCCGCGCGCCTTCATCTGTTCGAGAAAGCAAGCGGCCGCCGCATCGCACCCGTGGGCGCGCCGTCCGCCTCTGGCGGATCGCTCGGCACCGTTTCCTGAGCTCCTTGCCACGTCCTCCGACATCGACGGAACAGCCGGATGCCCGCCGGCAGAGGCGGGATCGCGCCCTCACAGGGGTGCCGCCCGAGGCGAACCCGCGAAGCGGGCGCGCGCCGGGCGAGACGCTTCGCGCGCGCCGATGAAGGCGCCGCACCCTTTCCCGTTTCGGCTTCGCTTGCACCGATCCAGCGCTTCAAGCTATACGGGAATCGGGAGGAACCGCCGTCGAAGCGATGAGCGACGATTCTCCGGATCCGCCGTTATGCGGGGGCGCCGTCGCTGATCGGAGCGGATCCGGCACGATCCTTTCCCTGGCATCTGACCTGGCCGTGCGGGCTGTGGGGCAGCGGGCGAGCGTGCCAGCGCGAAGCGGGCGGTTCGCTCATCGGATCCCCGCCCAAGCTACCGGTTCTCCAGCATCGAATAGATGTTTTGCGCAGCTCTGCCCAGGGCCGCCCGGGCGGCTTCCGGCAGGCTTGCCGGAAATGGCCGCGGGATGGCGGTGCGTTACAAGGGGGGCTTGAGGAGGCGACCATGGACGATCGGATGACCACCGGGATCCGGTTCCTCACGCCCGCGTTTTTGGGGGATGCGGAAGGCAAGGGGCGCTGGCGCACGCCGCCCTTCAAGGCGCTGCTACGCGAATGGTGGCGCATCGCGGCGGCGAAGGCGCACGGTTACGACTGGAGGCGTCTCCGCGAGGCTGAGG
>JALSGW010000346.1 GCA_026982585.1 Alphaproteobacteria bacterium
GCCGAGCGCGTAGCGCACGCCCCGTCCATCCGCACCCTCCTCGACCCGGAAGGCCACCTCCGAGGCGTTGACGTCGGGCGGGTAGAGCGGGATGCCGAGCCGGCGCATCTCCTGGCGGTAGGCGGCGAGCTTCTCCGGCTGGCCGCGCTCCATGGTCATCACCGCGGCGAAGAACTCGACCGGGTGGTTGGCCTTCACATAGGCGGTCTGGTAGGCGAGCAGGGCGTAGGCGGCGGCGTGGCTCTTGTTGAAGCCGTAGGAGGCGAATTTGGCCACCTGGTCGAAGAGCATGCCGGCCAGCTCCCGGTCGATGCCCCGGGCCACCGCCCCCTCGATGAACACCTCCCGCTGGGCGTCCATCTCCGCCTGGATTTTCTTGCCCATCGCCCGGCGCAGCAGATCGGCCCGCCCGAGGCTGTAGCCGGCGAGCTCGCGGGCGATCTCCATCACCTGCTCCTGATAGATGATGACCCCATGGGTCTCGCGGAGGATGGGCTCGAGCGCGGGATGCAGGTAGCTGGGCTGTTCGCGGCCGTGTTTGACGTTGATATAGCGGGGGATGTTGTCCATCGGCCCGGGACGGTAAAGGGCCACCATGGCGATGATGTCCTCGAAACGGTCCGGTTGCAGCTTGCGCAACGCATCCCGCATGCCGCCCGATTCCAGCTGGAACACCCCGGTGGTCTCGGCCCGGGACAGCAAGGCGAAGGTGGCCGGGTCGTCGAGCGGCAGCTCCGCGAGCCGAAGCGGCGTGCCGGCCTCCTGGATCAACCGCTCCGCAAGGCGCAGCATGGTGAGGGTGGTGAGCCCGAGGAAATCGAATTTCACCAGCCCCGCCTTTTCCACGTCTTTCATGTTGAACTGGGTGACCAGCATCTCGGAGCGCGGATCGCGATAGAGGGGGATGAGATCCTCGAGCGGCCGGTCGCCGATCACCACCCCGGCGGCGTGGGTGGAGGCGTGGCGGGGCAGGCCTTCGAGCTTGCGCGCGATCTCGATCATGCGCGCCACCATGGGCTCGCGCGCGACCATCTCCTGGAGCCGGGGCTCCATCTCGAGCGCCCGCTCGAGGCTCACCGGATTGGCGGGGCTGTGCGGCACCAGCTTGCAGATCCGGTCCACAAGCCCGTAGGGGAGGCCCAGAACCCGGCCCACGTCGCGCAACACCGCCCGCGCCTGGAGTTTGCCGAAGGTGATGATATGGGCCACCCGATCGGCCCCGTAGCGCTCGCGCACGTACTGGATCACCTCGTCCCGACGGTCCTGGCAGAAGTCGATGTCGAAATCGGGCATGGACACCCGTTCCGGGTTGAGGAAGCGCTCGAAGAGCAGGCCGAAGCGGAGCGGATCGAGGTCGGTGATGCCGAGCGCCCAGGCGACCAGGGATCCCGCGCCGGAGCCGCGCCCCGGGCCGACCGGAATGCCCTGTCCCTTG
>JALSGW010000347.1 GCA_026982585.1 Alphaproteobacteria bacterium
CTGGAGTCCCGGCCGGGCCCAGGCGATCGGCGGGCTCACCGAGGAGGGGGGCGAGCCCTTCTACGCCGATCCCCGTGCCGCCCTGGGCGCCCTCGAGCGGCGGCTGGAAGCCCGGGGCCTCTTGCCGGTGGTGGCCTTCGAGCTGGAATTCTACCTGCTGGACGGGGAGCTGGACGCCGCCGGACGGCCGCAACTACCCGTCTCGAGACGCCACGGTGGCCGCAGCCGGGCGGTGGAGGTCTACAGTCTCGAGCGCCTCGAGGAGGAGGGGGAGTTCCTCTCCACCCTGCAGCGCTTCCTCGATGCCCAGGGGATCGCGGCCGAGGCGGCGGTGGCCGAGTTCGCCCCGGCCCAGTTCGAGGTCAATCTCGAACACCAACGGGGCGCCGTGGCGGCCGCGGACCGGGCCTTCGCCTTCAAACGCTGCGTCAAGGCGGCCGCGCGTGCGGTGGGCCGGCGCGCCACCTTCATGGCCAAACCCTTCCAGGAGCTCGCCGGAAGCGGCATGCACGTGCATTTGAGCCTGGCCGATGGCTGCGGGGTCAACCGCTTCGCCGAGGAGGAGGGCGGCGGCAGGCTGATGGCGCGGGCGGTTGCCGGCATGCTCGCGCTGATGGCATCATCGATGCTGTTCTTCGCCCCCAACGCCAACAGCTACCGGCGCCTGCGTCCGCTCTCCTATGCGCCCACCTCCGCCTGCTGGGGCTTCAACAACCGCACCGTGGCGGTGCGCATCCCGGCGGGCGAGGCCGACGCGCGCCGCATCGAGCACCGCGTCGCCGGCGCGGACGCCAATCCCTATCTGGTGTTGGCCGCCATCCTGGCCGGTGTGTTGTTCGGACTCGAGCACGGGCTGGAGCCGCCGGAACCGGTGACGGGGAACGCCTACCGGCTCCAACACGACCTCCCCCTGAGCTGGGGGGAGGCCCTCGCCTCCTTCCGTGCCGCATCGAAGCAGCTTCGCGACTATTTCGATCCGCGTCTTTTGGAGTTGTACGACACGGTGCGGGCGACCGAGCGGGAGCGGTTTGCCGCCGAAGTCCCGGAGACGGACTACCGCTGGTATCTTGCCCTCGTCTGAAGATAGCGCGGGGAGGATGATGTGGGCGCCCAAGGCCGGGACCGCCGCACCCGGGAGGTCTTCTGTGCCTTCTTCTCCCTGGGCCTGCGGTCCTTCGGCGGGCCCTCGGCCCACATCGGCTATCTGCACGAGGAATTCGTCCGGCGCCGGCGCTGGCTCGGCGAGGACGGTTTCGCGGCCCTGCTCACCCTCTCGCAGCTGCTGCCGGGCCCGGCCTCGAGCCAGCTCGCCATGGGAATCGGCCTCCTGCGGGCGGGGCTTCCAGGGCAGATCGCGGCCTGGGCGGGCTTTGCCACCCCCTCGGCGGTCCTCATGGTGGCCTTCGCCCTCGGCCTGGAGGCGACCGCGCTG
>JALSGW010000348.1 GCA_026982585.1 Alphaproteobacteria bacterium
ACTCCCCCGGGGGTTCGCACAGCTTGCGGCTGATCTGGAGCCGGCCGTGGGCGGATGCGGTGTAGATGTCGTCGTGCTCGAGGAACATGGTGGCCGGCAGCACCACGTCCGCCATGCGGGCGGTGGCGGTGAGGAACTGTTCGTGCACGCACAGGAACAGATCCTCGCGCAGGAATCCCCGCCGCACCCGGCCGAGCTCCGGCGCCACGCACATCGGGTTGGTGTTCTGGATCAGCATCGCCTTGACCGGCGGTCCGCCCTTGAGGGCCTCGGGATCGCCGGTGAGAATCCGGCCGATCTGGGACTGGTCGAGCAGCCGCACCGAGGGATCCCGGGCATCGAGCCCCTCGATGAGGGTGGTGTCCAGGGTGTAGAGGTCGGAGAGGCTGTAGCAGGCGCCGCCGCCCGGATGGCGCCAGGCGCCGGTCACCGCCGGCAGGCAGGAGACCGCGTGCATGTTGACGGCGCCGTTGCGGCTGCGGGTGAAGCCGTAGCCGAGGCGGAGATAGGCGCGCCGGGTCTTTCCGTAGAGGCGGGCGAAGGCGCGGATCTGCTCGGCACAGAGCCCGGTGATCGGCGCCGCCCATTCCGGGGTGCGGGTCTGGAGATGGGCCGCGAGCTCCTCGGCCCCCTCGGTGTAGCGGCGCAGATAGTCCCAGTCCGCATAGCCTTCGGCGAACAGCACCTGCATCACCGCGCAGGCGAGCGCCCCGTCGGTGCCGGGCCGAAGCGGCAGGTGGAGGTCGGCCATTCTGGCGGTGGCGGTGCGGTAGGGATCCACCACCACGAGCCGCGCCCCCCGCCGCTGCGCCCGCTTGATGTGGGTCATGAGGTTGACGTGGGTGTGGGCGGGATTGCAGCCCCAGACCACCACCAGCTCGCTGTGCTCGCCGATCTCCTCGGGCGGCGTCCCCCAGCGCTTGCCGGCCCCGGCCTTGAAGCCGACATCGGCGAGCCGCACGCAGATGGTGCCGTCGAACCGCGAGTAGCGCTTGACGTGGGTGAGGCGGTTGATGCCGTCGCGCTGCACCAGGCCCATGGTGCCCGCGTAGTAATAGGGCCAGACCGATTCGGTTCCAAAGCGCCGCTCCGCATCGAGGAACGCCTCCGCCACCCGGTCCAGCGCCTCCTCCCAGGACACCGGCCGGAACCGCCCGCTGCCCTTGGGCCCGGCGCGCAGGAGCGGCTGGGTGAGGCGGTCGGGATGATGGAGCCGTTCGGCGTAGCGGGCCACCTTGGCGCAGATCACCCCGGCGGTGTAGGGGTTGCGGGTGCTGCCGGCGAGCCGGCCGAGCCGCCCGTCCGCTTGCCAGCGCACCTCGAGGGCGCACACGCTCGGACAGTCGTGGGGGCACACCGCCCGGTCGACCCGCTCCACCATGTCATCCTCCCCGGCCCGGGCGCGCCCACCCCGGGCGCCGGCTCAACTGCTGCCGGCCTGCGGCTGGCCGCGCGCGGCCCCCTCCTCGCCGAGCAGCCGGGCGAGCTTCTCGAGCTCCTCCGGGCTCAAGGATTCCCCGTCCGCGGCATCCAGATCCCGTTCGCGGCTGCGCCGCAGATACACATAGACCAGAAGCCCGCCCAGGGCGAACACCACGAAGGGGCCGAACCACAGGATCCAGGTGCGCGGCGTGAAGGGCGGCTTGAGCAGGATGAACTCGCCGAAGCGGGCCACCAGATAGTCCTTGATCTCCTGGTCGCTCTTGCCGGCGAGCAGCTGTTCGCGCACCAGCCGGCGGATGTCGGCGGCGAGCGGCGCGTCGGAATCGTCGATGCTCTGGTTCTGGCAGACGAGACAGCGCAGCTGCTGGCCGAGCGCCCGGGCGCGCGCCTCGAGCACGGGATCGTCCAGCACCTCGTCCGGCTTCACCCCCGCCTCCGCTGCGACGGCCCACATCAACACAGCAAGCAGGCCCAACAGCACACGGCTCAGCGCCATCGCTCCTCCTCTCCCGCGCGTCCAAGCACCCCGGCCGAGCCCCATCTCACGAGGATTCCTCCCGCAGCCGGCGCAACAGCGGCAGGATCTTCTCCTCCAGCACCCTGGGGGTGAGCTGTCCCACCTGCTTGAACACGATCACCCCGCGGGAATCGATGACGAAGGTCTCCGGCACCCCATACACCCCCCATTCGATGCCGGCCCGGCCGTCCTGGTCCGAGCCGATGTAGGTGTAGGGATCGCCCAGCTCCTGCAGCCAGGCCAGCGCGTCCTCCGGCCGGTCCTTGTAATTGATGCCGTGCACCTTGAACCCCTCCTCCTCGGCGAGCCGGGTGATGAGGGGATGTTCCGCCCGGCAGGGCACGCACCAGGAGGCCCACACGTTCACCACCATGGGTTCGCCGCCGAGATCGGCGCGCGAAAAGCCGTGGTCGTCCCGCCCCGGGATCGGCGGCAGGCTGAATTCCGGCGCCGGCTTGTCCAAAAGCGCCGAGGGCAGCACCTGGGAGTTGCGGGTGAGCCCCCAGCCGAGCGCCGCGGCGATGATCACGAAGGCCAGCGCCGGCAGCACGTAGATCAGCGCCGAACGACGGCGCGGCTCCGGTCGGTCGAGGGACTGGGTCGCCATCACACTGCTCCCTGGGTTGCAAGCCCGCGACGGGACGACGCCGGCTTGGGCGCACCGACCCTGAGCCTGCGGTCGGTCAGCGAGATCATGCCGCCGATCGCCATCAGGCCGGCGCCGCCCCAGATCCAGAACACGAGCGGATTGTAGTAGAGCCGGACCGTCCACCCCTCCCCGCTCTGATCGCCGAGGACGAAGTAGAGATCGCGCAGGATCCCGCTCTTGATGCCGGCTTCGGTGGTGGTCTGGCGCTCGATCAGGTAGAAGCGCTTCTCCGAATGGATCACCGCCTCCACCCGACCGTCCGCGAAGACGGTGAAGCCGCCCCGCTGGGCCACATAGTTGGGCCCGCGCACCTCCTCCACCCCCTCAAACCGCACCTGATAGCCGGCCAGCTCCACCGTATCCCCGGCCTGCATCACCAGGATGCGTTCCACCTGGCCGGCGGAGGATCCGGTGATGCCGAGGATGATGACGCCGAGGCCGAGATGGGCGAGCATCATCGCGGTGGCCGAGCGCGGCAGCCCCTTGAAGCGCTGCCAGCTGCGGGCGAGCGGCACCCGGAACAGGGCGATGCGCTCGGCGTATTCGACGAGCGCCCCCACCATCACCCAGGCCGCCACACCGAAGCCGAGGGCGGCGCCCAGCGCGCGCGGATCGACGAGCGCCAGATAGCCGCCGATCACCGCCAGCGTCGCCGCCACCGCCGCCTTGAGCCGCTGCAGCACGCCCAGCACGTCGCCCCGCTTCCAGGCCATCATCGCCCCCACCGGCAGCACCACCATGAGCGGCACCATGAGCGGCAGGAAGGTGCGGTTGAAGAAGGGCGGCCCCACCGAGATCTTGTCGCCGGTGAGCGCCTCGAGGATGAGCGGATAGAGGGTGCCGAGCAGCACCGTGGCGCAGGCGGTGGCGAGCAGGAGATTGTTGAGCACCAACGCCCCCTCCCGCGAGATGGGGGCGAAGGCGGCACCCCCCTGCATGGCCGGCGCCCGCCAGGCGTAGACCAGGAGCGAGCCTCCCACCGCGATCACCAACAGCGCCAGGATGTACACCCCGCGCGCCGGATCGGTGGCGAAGGCGTGCACCGAGGTGAGCACCCCCGAGCGCACCAGGAAGGTGCCGAGCAGGGAGAGGGCGAAGGTCAGGATGGCCAAGAGAATGGTCCAGTTCTTGAGGGTGTTGCGCTTCTCCAGCACGATCGCCGAATGGAGCAGCGCGGTTCCCGCCAGCCAGGGCATGAAGCTGGCGTTCTCCACCGGATCCCAGAACCACCAGCCGCCCCAGCCGAGCTCGTAGTAGGCCCACCAGCTGCCGAAGGCGATGCCGAGGGTCAAAAACAGCCAGGCGGCCAAGACCCAGGGCCGCAGCCAGCGCGCCCAGCTGGGATCCACCCGCCCCTCGAGCAACGCCGCCATGGCGAAGGAATAGGCGGTGGAGAAGCCCACATAGCCGAGATAGAGCATCGGCGGATGGAGGGCGATGCCGGGATCCTGCAGCAACGGATTGAGCCCCTGCCCCTCGAGCGGCGGCGGATCCATGCGCAGGAAGGCGTTGGAGGTGAACAGCATGAAGGACAGGAAGCCGACCCCGATCAGCCCCTGCACCGCCAGCACCCGGGCGAGGAACCTCTGCGGCAGATGGCGCCCGAACACCGCCACCGCCGCCCCGAACAGGGCCAGGATCAGCACCCACAACACCAAGGAGCCCTCGTGATTGCCCCACACGCCGGTGATCTTGTAGAAGAGCGGCTTGAGGGTGCTCGAGTTCTCGAAGACGTTCACCACCGAGAAGTCGTTCACGATATAGGCATGCATCAGGGTGGCGAAGGCGAAGAGCAGCAGCAGGAACTGGACGATCGCCGCCTGCGGCGCCAGCCGCATGGCCAGCACGTCGCCCCGCGCCGCTCCCCACAGCGGCACCGTCCCCTGCACCAAGGCCACCGCGAAGGCCAAGGCGAGCGCGAAATGTCCGTATTCGATCACCGCTGCTCCTCCGCTCCGTCCTTCCACACCCCGGCCTGCTCCAGGGCGTCCACCACCTCCCGCGGCATGTAGCGCTCGTCGTGCTTGGCCAGCACCTCGCTGGCCCGGAACACGCCGCTCTCGTCCAGGGTGCCGAGCGCCACCACCCCCTGCCCCTCCCGGAACAGATCCGGCAGCACCCCGCGATAGACCACCTGAACCTCGTTGACCGTATCCGTGACGATGAAGCGCACCGTTCCGTCCGGCCGCCGTTCCACGCTGCCCTCGCGCACAAGCCCGCCGATGCGGAAGCGTTTTTCGGGATCGATCTGCCCTTGGGCGATCTCGCTCGGGGTGACGAAAAAGGAAATGCTCTCGCCGAGCGCGGCGAGCACCAGCGCGGTGGCCCCGCCCACCAGCAACAGCGCCACCGCAAGCAGCATCGCCCGCTGGCGCTTGCGCAGATGCTTCATCCTCCCTCCCCTCCCGGCGCGCCGCCGCCGGCCGCAGGCCCCGTCCGCACCGGCCAAAGCCGCTTGGCCGGCGCGCCGCCCTGGCCCCGGAGCCGGCCCCGGAGTTCCTCCAGCTGGCGCTCCCGGTTGCGGGCGAGCCGCCAGCTCTGCCAGAGCAGCAGCAGCAGGATCAACAGGCTCAGGCCGTAGGCGCTCCACACATACGGCCCGTAGCCGTCCATGGCGAACCACTCGCCCATCCCTCGTCCCCGGGCCCAAGCCGCTTGTTCTCGCCCCCTGGCCTCCCTAGAGAAGACCGAGAGGGCCGGGGCCGCCCGTCATGTATGGTGCGGCCTTGTGCGATAGCAAGCCGAAGCGGGAGCGACCAAAAGTCATGGAGGCGGCGCTCGCCCCCCCGCCCCTTGCCCCGGAACGGGTGGAATCCGCGCTCGCCCGCGCCCGCGAGGGCCCGCTCGCCGACGGCGCCTATCTGGCGCTGCTCAAGCAACTGTTACGAGACGGGCAGGAGGCGATCCGGGCGCGCTTCCTGGCCGACGGCGACGCCGAGCGGGTGCATGTGGAACGCAGCCGGCTCGTGGATGCGGCCATCCGGGGGCTTGTCGCCTATGCGGTGCGGCACCGCTATCCGACCCCCAACCCCACCGCCGGCGAGGCCTTCGCCCTGGTGGCGGTGGGCGGGTTCGGGCGCGGCGAGCTCGCCCCGGCCTCGGATGTGGATCTGTTGTTCCTGCATCCCTACAAGCGGCCGCCGCTGGTCGAACAGCTGGCCGAGTTCCTGCTGCTCAAGCTGTGGGACGCGGGGCTCAAGGTGGGCCACGCCACCCGCTCGCTCGAGGAATGCCTGCGTCTTGGACGGCATGATCTGCAGGTGTTCACGAGCCTGCTCGAGACCCGGCTTCTGTGGGGCTCGCGGTCCCTGTTCGACGCCTTCGAGCGCCGGCTGTGGCGGGAGACGGCGGCGGCCTGGGCCGGGGAGTTCGTGGAGGCCAAGCTCGCCGAACGGGACGCCCGCCACGAAAGGCTCGGCGACAGCCGCTATCTGCTCGAGCCCAACCTCAAGGAGGGCAAGGGCGGCCTGCGCGATCTCCACACCCTCATGTGGCTCGGCCGTTTTCTCTATCGCGCCCGCACCCCGGCCGATCTCGTGCGGGCAGGGATGCTGAGCGAGGAGGATCTGGCGGTGTTCCTCGGCGCCCGCCGCTTCCTCTGGCGGGTGCGCTGCCATCTGCACTATGCCACCGGCCGCGCCGAGGAACGGCTCACCTTCGACCTCCAGGGCGAGGTGGCGGCGCGCCTGGGCTACCGGGACAAGGGCCGCATCCGCGCCGTCGAGCGCTTCATGAAGGACTACTATCTGACCGCCCGCCAGGTCGGCAACCTCACCCGCATCGTGTGCGCGGCGCTCGAGGAACAGCACAAGCGCAGGCCCAGGCTGCGGTTTCGCTTCGGCTTCGGGGGCCGGCGCCTGGGTCCGTTTCGGGTGATCGGCAACCGGCTCGCGCTGGCGGATGCCGACCTGTTCGCCCGCCGCCCGCGGGCGATGCTGGAACTCTTCCATCTCGCCCAGGAACGCGACCTCGACGTCCATCCCGACGCCCTCAAGGCGGTGGTGCGCAACCTCCGGCGGGTGGACGCCCGGCTGCGCGCGGATCCGGAGGCGAACCGGCTGTTCCTCGCCATCCTCACCTCGCACAAGAACCCGGCCCTCGCGCTCACCCGCATGAACGAGGCGGGGCTCTTGGGGCGCTTCATCCCCGCCTTCGCGCGGGTGGTGGCCCAGCGCCAGCATACCCTCTACCACATCTACACCACCGACGAGCACACCATCCGCGCCATCGAGGTGCTGCACCGGATCGAACGCGGCGAGCTGGCCGAGGACCATCCGCTGTCCACCGAGATCTTCCCCCACATCCGCTCCCGCACCGAGCTCTACGTGGCCCTGTTCCTGCACGACATCGGCAAGGGCCGCCAGCGCCCCCACAGCGAGGTGGGCGCGCGCATCGCCCGGCTGCTGTGCCCCCGCCTCGGGCTCGGTGCGGAGGCCACCGAGACGGTGGTGTGGCTGGTGCGCCATCACCTGCTCATGAGCGAGACCGCCTTCCGCTACAATCTCGAGGATCCGCAGACCATCAGCGACTTCGTCGCCAAGGTGCAGTCGCCGGAGCGCCTTAGGCTGTTGTTGCTGCTCACCGTGGCCGACATCCGGGCGGTCGGGCCCAATGTGTGGAACGGGTGGAAGGGGCAGCTGCTGCGCGACCTCTACCACGAGGCGCTGGCGGCCATGACCATGGGCGACGCATCGGGCCGCAGGCGCGCCCGCGCCCAGGCGGCCCGCATCGCGCTGGCCGAGCGGCTCGGGGGCGGCGGTGCACCCTGGCCCGAGGAGGCGGTGGCGCATTGGCTGGAGCGGCACGAGGACGGGTATTTCAGCGCCTTCAGGGTGGAGGAGCTGGAACGGCACGCGCGGGCGGTGCGCAGCCTGGAGGAGAAGGGCGGCGGGCGCTTGTTCGCCTTCCGGGTCGACCGCTTCGAGGCCCGCACCGAGCTCATCGCCTTCCTCCCCGATCAGCCCGGGCTCATCAGCCGGCTGGCCGGCGCCCTGGCGCTGTCCGGGGTGAGCATCCTCGACGCCCGGGTCTACACCACCCGCGACGGCATGGCGTTCGACGTGATCGGCTTCCAGGACCCCCGCACCCGCCAGGCGGTGGAGGATCCCGGCTGGCTCGAC
The DNA here is from genome assembly GCA_026982585.1 of Alphaproteobacteria bacterium. GTDB lineage: Bacteria > Pseudomonadota > Alphaproteobacteria > Geminicoccales > Geminicoccaceae > HRBIN39. The sequence goes on from JALSGW010000348.1 coordinate 7,730, forward strand.
CGCATCCGCGCCCGGCTCGAGGCGGTGGTGGAAGGGGACGAGGACCTCGCCGCGGAACTCGCCCAATGCCGCCGCCTGCCCGCCCGCACCGAGGTGTTCCGGGTGCCGCCCAAGGTGATCATCGACAATCGGGCGAGCCGCACCCACAGCGTGGTGGAGGTGGAGGGCCGCGACCGGCCCGGTCTCCTCTACGCGCTCACCCGCGTGCTGTGGCGCCACGGCATCGTGGTCAAGAGCGCCCACATCGCCACCTACGGCGAACGGGCGGTGGACGTGTTCTACGTCAAGGACGTCTATGGCCTGAAACTCTCCGGCGGCACGCGGCTGCAGCGGCTCGAGCGCGACCTGCTGCAGGCGCTCGAGGGCGGGTGAGGCCGGTGCGGCTGTTGCGCGCCGCCGCCACCGTCGGCGCCTGGACGCTGGTCTCGCGGCTGTTGGGATTTCTGCGGGACGTGGCGATCGCCGCCGTGCTCGGGGCGGGAATCGCCGCCGACGCCTTCTTCGTCGCCTTCAAGCTCGCCAACCTCTTGCGCCGGCTGTTCGCGGAAGGAGCCTTCCAGGCCGCCTTCGTGCCGCTGTTCACCCGGCTGCTCGAGGAGGGCGGCCGGCAGCGCGCCGCCCGCTTCGCCGCCGAGGCGCTGGCGCTCATGGCGCTGGCGCTGCTCCTGGTGGTGGCGGTGGTGGAGGCCTTCATGCCCTGGGTGGTGCGGGCGGTGGCGACCGGTTTCGCCCCCGACGGACCCCGCTACCGGCTCGCGGTGGACCTCGCCCGCATCACCTTTCCCTACCTGTTCTTCATCTCCCTCACCGCCCTGCTGGCCGGGGTGCTGAACGGGCTCGGCCGCTTCGCCGCCGCCGCCTTCGCCCCGGTGCTGCTCAACGTGAGCCTGCTTTTCATGCTGGGGCTGGCTGTGCTGGGACTGGCCCGGCCGCCCTACGCCCTCGCCTGGGGGGTGCTGGTGGCGGGCCTCGCGCAGCTTCTGCTCCTGGCCCGGGCGGTGCGGCGGGCGGGTCTCGTGCTGCGGCCGGCCCGCCCCGGGCTCGGCCCCGAGATCCGCAAACTGTTCCGGCTCATGCTGCCGGGCCTGTTCGGGGCCGGGGTGTACCAGGTCAATCTCCTGATCGATACCTGGTTCGCCTCGCTGCTGCCGGCGGGCGCCGTCTCCTATCTGTTCTACGCCGACCGCCTCACCCAGCTGCCGCTCGGGGTGGTGGGGGTCGCCCTCGGCACCGCGCTGTTGCCGGCGCTCGCCCGCAGTCTCAGGGCCGGGGCGGGCGCGGAGGCGCGGGCCTTGCAGGCGCGGGCGGTGGAGTTCGGTCTGCTGTTGGCGCTTCCGGCCGCCTTGGGCCTGCACCTGCTCGCCCTGCCGGTGGTGCAGGGTCTGTTCGAGCGCGGCGCCTTCGACGCCGAGGCGAGCCGCGCCACCGCCGCCGCGCTCAAGGCCTTCGCCCTCGGCCTGCCGGCCTACGTGCTGGTCAAGATCTTCGCCGCCGCCTTCTTCGCCCGCGAGGACACCCGCACGCCGGTGCTGGTGGCGGCGCTCTGCCTGGTGGTCAACGTGCTTTTGATCCTGGCGCTGATCGGCCCGCTCGCCCATGTCGGCATCGCCCTCGCCACCGCCCTCGCCAACTGGGTCAACGCCGGCCTGCTCGCCCTTTTGCTCGCGCGGCGCGCGGCGCTCGGCGTCGATCGACGGCTCGTGCGCCGCCTGTTCGGCATCGCGCTCGCCGCCCTGGCGATGGCGGCGGTGTTGTGGCCGCTCCTCACCGCCACCGCCTCCTGGAGCCCGCTCGTCCGCCTGGCGGTGCTGGTTGGAACGGGAGCTCTGGCCTATGCGGTGTGCGCGCCGCTGTTCGGCGCCTTCGACCCGCGCGAGGTCAGGGCGGCCATGGGATCGCGGGGCGTCGGGACATGAGCGGCGAGGCTCTTGTCGGATCCGCCGCCGAGGCGGCAGACTCGGGGCGGGCTATGGACGGGGTGGCGGAGAGGTGAGCGCATCCGATCCCATCACGCTCGCGCTCGCGCTTTTGTTGGGGTATCTGGCGGGCACGGTGCCCTCCGGTCTGCTGTTCACGCGTCTTGCCGGGCTCGGTGATGTGCGCCGCATCGGCTCCGGCAACATCGGCGCCACCAACGTGCTGCGCACCGGACGCAAGGGGCTCGCGGCCCTGACCCTGGCCGCCGACCTCCTCAAGGGCTATCTGCCCGCAGCCCTCGCCCTCGCCTTCTGGGGCCAACAGGCGGCATTGGCCAGTGCCCTGGGCGCCGTGCTCGGCCACTGTTTTCCGCTCTGGCTCGGCTTTCGGGGCGGACGCGGGGTGGCCACCGCAGCCGGC
>JALSGW010000349.1 GCA_026982585.1 Alphaproteobacteria bacterium
GCATCGTCGAGCAGATCTTCGCCACCATCCGCGCCCTGCGGGAGCGGGGGGTGACCATGCTGCTCGTCGAGCAGAACGCCTTTTCCGCGCTTGAGATCGCGGACCGCGGCTATGTGCTCGAATCCGGGCGCATCGTGCTCGAGGGCGAATCCCAGACCCTGCTCGCCGACCCCCGGGTGCAGGAGGCCTATCTCGGCCTTTAGGCGCATCCGGGCATGCCCACGGCCCACAGCGGGGTCGGTTCGCGCACCCCGCCGCCGCGCACCGCCGCTCGATGTGCGCCATGAATGAAAAAGGGCCCGTCCGTGGACGGGCCCCTCGCATGCCGAGGCCGGTGTCGGCTACGGTCTCAGGATCGCCACATCGACGATCTTGCCGCCCTCGATCGCCCAATGGGCGTAAATGCCCGGGACGTCGCCGTTGGCGTCGAAGTTCTGGTTGCCGGCGGCGCCCTCATAGTCCACGTCGCCGCCTCCCTCGAGGATCTTCTTCGCCTTGGCGAACTCGCCGGGGCCCACCTTCTCGCCGGGCGGATTGGCGACCTCCATGAGCGCGTCCCGGATCGCCGCCCCTTCGGTGCTGCCCGCCTTCTGGATGGCGAGCGCCATGAGGATCATGGCGTCATAGGCGCTGTCCATGAAGGGCTGCGGCGGCAGCTCCCCGTACTTGTCCTGGTAGGCGGCGCGGAAGGCCTTGGCGGCCGGCGCCTCGGGATCGCCGGTCGGAGCGGTGCCGAAGGCACCGTCCAAAGGCGCCCCGATGGCGTCCACCACCTCCTGGGCCTTCATGCCGTCGGTGAAGATGAACTTGCTGAAGAAGCCCTCCTCGAGGGCCTGGCGGATCATGGGGATGCCGTCGCCGGGATAGGCGATCATCACCAGCGCCTCGGGATCGCCCTCCGCCGCCCGGCGCAGCTCGCCGCGATAGGAGGGCTGACGCTCCTCGTAGGCCACCGCGGCGGTCACCTCGCCGCTGTAGGCGGCCGCGAAGGCGTCCGCGAGCCCCTTGCCGTAGTCGTTGTTGACGTAGATCACCGCCACCTTCTTGAAGCCCTGCTGGGCCACCAGCTCGCCGAGCACCGCGCCCTGCAGCGCATCGCTCGGCGTGGTGCGGAAGAGGAAGCCGTTGTCCTCGAGGGTGGTGATGACCGGTGAGGTGGAGGCGGTGGAGATCTGCGGCACCCCTTCCACCGAGGAGACGGTGCGGGCGATGGGAATGGTGACGCCGGAGGAGAGGGCGCCGATCAGGCCCACCACCCCGTCCACGGTGACGAGACGCTTCGCCGCTTCCACGCCCACCTGGGGGTTGGTGGCGGTATCGGCCACCACGAGCTCCACCTGACGGCCGAGCACCCCGCCGGCGGCGTTGATCTCATCCACCGCCAGCTGCAAGGCGTTGATCTGCGCCTCGCCGTAGACCTGGAGCGGGCCGGTGGTGGGAATCACGGCTCCGATCTTGATCGCCTCCTGCGCCGAGACGGCGCCCGCCCCCGCAATGGACGCGAAGGCCGCGGCCGCTGCCAGGAGTCGTACACCCAAGCGGTCCATGGTGACCTCCCTCGCCGGTGTTGGTCCGGATCGGCGACCAACTCCATAGCGGCTTCCGCGCTCCGGCGGAAGACGGGATCAGCCGGTCCGGACCATCCGCACCCAGGTGAAGGGCTGGATCACCCCTTTCGGCGTGCGGTGGCGATCGGTGCGCGCCTCCACCAGGCGCAACCCGGGGCCGAGCGCCTCGGCGAGCGCCTCGGGGCCGTAGCGCATCACCGGAAGCCCGCTGCAGCGGGGCGGCGCGTCGGGGGCGAAGGTGGCGACGATCGCCTGGCCGCCGGGCGCGAGCGCCTCCGCGAGGGTCTGCCGGTAGCGTCTGCGGTCCTCCTCCTCCACCAGGAAGTGGAACACCGCCCGATCGTGCCACAGCGCATAGGACCGTTCGGGATGCCAGCGGGTCACGTCGGCGACGATCCAATGCACCTCCCGGGCCCGCGCACCCAGCCGTGCACGCGCCCGGGCGAGCGCCTCCTCCGCCAGGTCGAGCACGGTGATATCCCGGTATCCGCGGGCGAGCAGACGGTCCACCAACCGCGCAGCACCGCCCCCCACGTCGATGATGGGGGCCTCCGGCTCGAGGCCGGCCGCCTCGACCAGGGAGAGCGAGAGCCTGGGCTCCTCCTCGAACCAGGACACCTCCTCCTCCCGCCTCTCCCGCCAGACGGTTTCCCAGTGGGTACGGCGCTCCTCGATCGGCGTTGCCATGCGCATCGCTCCGGCGCATGTTCCCTCACCGATGTAGCCTGCCCCGGCGCGGACAGCCAGCATGTTGATCGTGTTCGGATCCATCAACGCCGACCTGCTGTTGGAGGTGGACCATCTGCCGCGGCCAGGGGAGACCGTCGGCGCCCGGAGCTGCCGGTGGTTGCCGGGCGGCAAGGGTGCCAATCAGGCGACGGCGGCGGCCAAGGCGGGGGCGCGGGTGCGGCTGTTCGGCGCCGTGGGACGGGATCCCTACGGGCCGTCGCTGCGGCAAGGGCTCAGAGAGGCCGGTGTGGATACGCGCGGCGTGCGGGAGGTGGACGGGCCGAGCGGTGTGGCGGTGGTGGCGGTGGAGCCCGGCGGGGAGAACCTCATCCTGGTGGCGAGCGGAGCCAACGCGGCGGTGCGGGCCGACCAGCTGCGCGACGAGGACCTTGTCCCCGGGGCCGTGCTGCTGTGCCAGAACGAGCTTCCTTCGACCGAAACCTTCGCCCTACTGGTCCGCGCCCACCGCCGCGGTCTCACCACCGTCCTCAACCTGGCTCCGGCCACGGTGCCGCCGGATGGGGTGCTGGATGCGGTGGATGTGCTGGTGGTGAACGAGGGCGAGCTGAGGCTCTTGGCCGGCGAGGGAGACACAGCGGAGGGGGCGCGATCCCTGGCCCGGCGTTTCGCCCTCACCGCGGTGGTGACGCTGGGCGCGCGGGGCGCGCTCGCCGTCTCCAGGGGACGGATGCTTCGGGTGGCGGCGCTTTCGGTGCCGGTGGTGGACACCACCGGCGCGGGAGACGCCTTCGTCGGCGTGCTGGCGGCCGCGCTCGCCGAGGGCCTGCCGCTCGAGGTCGGCCTGCGCCGGGCGAGCGTGGCGGCGGCGCTCACCTGCACCCGTCTCGGCGCCCAGGAGGCGCAGCCCGGCCGTGCGGAGATCGAGGCCCGGATCGCCGAACTGCCGCCGCCTCAGCCCTGAGCCCGGCGCTCGGCCACCCACATGCCTGCGAGCACCAGCGCAAGGGCCAGCAGCAGCTGGGGTTCGAGCGGCTCGCCCAGGCTGAGAGCGGCGAGCCCCACCCCCCAGATCGGGATGAAATAGTTGATGGTGGAGGTGAAGGCGGGGCCGGCGCGGCTCACCAGCAGGAAGAAACACACGGTGGGAAGCGCGGTGCCGAACAGGCCGAGCACGAGAACCGCCCACCATGCCGGCCCGGCCGCGAAGGGTGGCGGCTCCAGGGGGACTGCCGCAGAGGTCGACAGCAGCGCGCCGAGCACCAGCGTCCCCGCCGCCGCCACCACCGGCTCCCGGACCTCCCCGGGACGCAGCCGGGCGATCACGGTGGTGGCCGCATAGCAAAGCCCTCCCGCCAGCACCGCGAGTTCCGCGAGCAGGGGCGTCGCCCCGCCCACGAGCTCCGCCACCGCATCCGGTCCCACCAGCACCAGGATGCCGCAGAAGCCGAGCACGAAGCCCGCGAGCCGGCGCGCGTCGAACCGTTCGTCGGCGACAAAGCGCCGGGCCAGCAACAGGGTGGCAAGGGGTGTGATTCCCAGCAGAACCGCGGTGGCACCGGCGGGGATCCAGCTCTGTCCCCAGGTGATGAGCCAAAACGGCAGGCTGTTTCCGAGCAGCCCCGAGACCAGGAAGAAGCCCCACGAGCCGAAGCGGCGCGGCCAGCGGTGACCGCGCAGCTGGACGTACAGCACCAATGTGGCCGCACCGAGCAAAAGGCGCCCGGCCACGATCCAGTGCGGCGGCCACGCCGCCACCGCGATCTTGGTCAAGACCGGCGAGCTGCCCCACATCACCACGATGGCGGCGAGCAACAACAGATGTGAGAGCGGGCGACCCTCAGCCACCCCGCCTCCGCACCCGCAACGCCCCATCCTCCAGATCGGCTAGCGTGACCGCTGCCCGCCCCAAGATCGCCACCGCTCGTGCCGCGCCCGCAGACCCGCGCGCAGCCATGGCACGGCCCAGGCGGCCGCACAAGCCGGATGGGCGGGCATCCCGGACCGGCTCGCGGTCGGCATCCGTCACACCCCGAGGCAGCCGCCGCCGCCCTGCGGAGCATATCTCAGTACTGCCAAATCGAACTCGTCTCCGGCGCCCGCTTTCGCCTTTCTGCCCAAGGTTGTATAAGCCAATTGTCGTTGCGGTTTAGAGTGGTGTCGCGGCGCTTTTCGGGTCGGATCTTCCGGAACGCTGCAGGGCAACGCCATCGAACCGATCGCTCGCCCGCCGCGATGGCCGCGAACGCCCAACCAGAAGGACAACGTCGGGTTCATGGGGTGGACCATGGCAGCAGCAACCAAACCCAGGATCGAGCGTCGTGAGGGCCGCACCCGCGCGCAGGACATCGACCGCCACGTGGGCGCACGGATGCGCGAGCGGCGCATCGTGCTCGGGCTCACCCAACAGCAGATGGCGGAGCTGATCGGCGTCACCTACCAGCAGGCGCACAAATACGAAAAAGGCATCAACCGCATCGCCGCCGGCAGGCTCTACACCATCGCCCGCGCGCTCGGGGTGGATGTGGGCTACTTTTTCGAGGGTCTCGAGCGCGAGACCGACTTCCAGCCGACCCCGCAGCAGCGCATGCTGCTCGACCTGGCCCGCCATTTCGTCGCCCTGCCGAGCCGCAAGCACCAGGAGGCGCTGTGCAACCTGGCCCGAGCCCTGGCGCAGGCGAGCGAGGAACTGCAGGGTTCGGACCCGCAGCGCGGACCGGGCCGTTGACCTCCGGCACCCTCACCGCCCGCAGCGAAACGGTGCCGCCCGCCGCACCGGCGTGCTAGGAAGGGAACGGCCGGTGCGCGTGGACCGGCCGGGGTGAGACGCGGTGCGGGGAGGTGCGGCGATGCGGGTGGTCGCGGTGCAGATGCACGCCACCGACGACAAGGCCGCCAACCTGGCCCAGGCGGAGCGGCTGATCCGCCGGGCGGTGGAGCGGGAGCGGCCGGATCTGGTGGCCTTGCCCGAGACCTTCGCCTTCATCGGCGGCGACCGGGCGGGGCGGGAGGAGGCGGCCGAGACGCTCCCCGGCGGTGCGGCCTACGAACTGCTCAGCCGCCTCGCCCGGCACTACGGCATCTGGATCCACGGCGGCAGCCTGTTCGAACGCACCGAGGGCGGCCTCTACAACACCACCGTGGTGTTCGACCGCGAGGGCCGCGAGGCGGCCCGCTACCGCAAGATCCACCTCTTCGACGTCACCACCCCGGACGGGCGCAGCTACCGGGAATCCTCCTATCTTCGTCCAGGCTCCGAGGTGGTCGCCTTCACCCTCGAAGGTGTCGGGGTGGGGCTCTCGATCTGCTATGATGTCCGCTTCGGGGAACTCTATCGCGAGCTCGTGGCGCGCGGTGCCCAGCTGATCCTGGTGCCCGCCGCCTTCACCCTCGAGACCGGCCGCGATCACTGGGAAGTGCTGCTGCGGGCCCGGGCCATCGAGACCCAGTGCTATGTGGTCGCCCCGGCCCAATGGGGCGTCTACCGCGCCGGCGGCGAGCGGAGGCGCAACTACGGCCGTACCATGGTGGTGGGACCCTGGGGCCAGGTGCTGGCCACGGTCCAGGACGGCATCGGCTATGCGGTGGCGGAGCTCGACTTCGCCTATCTGGAACAAGTGCGGACCCAGCTCCCGGTCCATCGGCACCGCAGGCTCGACGGCTGAGCCGCAGCCCGCGGGAACCGCAGGCGGACCGTCTCAGGCGAACAGACGGCTCTTCTCGAAGCTCACTTCCTCGAAACACAACCCCAACTGGCGGGCCCAGGCGTAGGCGGCGTCGAGTTCCCGGGCCGACGGCCTGCGCGCGATCTCCCGGTATTCCGGCCGAAAGCGCGGCGAGCGGGGATCGGCGAACATGTCCGGCCGGTACTGGTCCATGATGTTGACCGGTGCCTCCGGCAGGTGGGCGGCGAGCCAGGCCAGCACCGGACGGGTGCAGCAGTCCACGTGCTCCGGCATCACCAGATGCCGCACCAGCACATCCTCGCCCCAGGCCGCAAGCCGCGCGAGACAGTGCGTGACCGTCTCGAAGTAGCGAGGCGTGCGGGCCAGGCGCACAGCGCAACGCCCGGGTCCGAACTTGAAGTCCGGAAGCCAGACGTCCACCACCACCCGCAAAAGCTCCATCACCGGATCGGTCAGATAGAGATTGGTGTTCCACAGGATCGGGGCGTTGAAGGCCCCCGCATAACGACCGCGCTCCGCACGGGGCTCGTACCAGCCGTAGCGATCGGCGAGCACCGGGCCGATCCGGCGCAGCTCCGCCTCCCCCGGGGTGAAGCCGCGTCCCAACAGACCGATGGCCTCGAGGATGGTGTGGAGGTGGATGCTGGGCTCGCCGCCCACCCAGTTGATGTTGTGGCATCCCTCCTTGCGCAGCAGCCACGCGAGTGCGGCGAGCTCCCGCGCGCCGAGGGGTTCGCCGTTGTCCTTGTCGGTGCTGATGTCGCCGTTCTGGCAGAAGGCGCAGCGCATGTTGCAGGAGGTGAAGAAAATGGTCCCCGAGCCCTCGAGGCCGCGCAGCACCAGCTCCTCGCCCTGGTGATGGAAGGCACAGGACACCCGGCTCGTGCGTTCGAGTTTGCAGGCGCCGAGCTTGGACGGCCGGCTGCGGTCCACCCGGCACTCCCAGCGGCAGAAGGTGCAGCGTGTGAGCATGCGCCGGGCGAGGGCGACGCAGACCTCGAGCAGACTCGGACCGGCGGCGGGGGCGGCGAGCGCCACGGCACCCCGGCGGATGGCGTCCCGGCGCTCGAGAAAGACCGGGGTGAGACGCCGCAGCTCGGCCAACAGCGCATCCTCATCCGCCGTATCGGGATCGAGATCGGCCGGGATGGTGACGGCGATGCGAAACTTCGCCGGCATGCGGTCGCAGGCCACCTCCCGGTACCAGGCGAGGGCGCGGGCGAGCCGCGGCTTTCGCCACACCCACAATTGATCGAAGGCACGGGTCTCGTCCATGACCCACCTCCGCCCGACAGGCGCCTTCGCGCGCAGTTGTGGGTACTCGAAGGGGTGTGATCAACCCAAGAGGCGGCCCGTGAGATCGGCGCGCACCCGGGCCCGGAAGGCGTTGATCAGGGCAAAGGTCTCCCGCAGGCGCCGCAGTTCGCGATCGCCGAGCAGGGCCGGGTCGACGAAATGGCTCGGCCGCACCCCGGCCTCGAAGTCCCGGATCTGCTGGCCAAGCTCAAGCGCGGTGAGAAAGGCGTAGGCCTCCTGCAGTTCGTTCGCATCCGCCGGTGCGATGACCCCGAGCTCGACGAGCCGCGCCAACCGCGCGAGGGTGCCCGTCTCGCTCACCCGGTGGCGCAGGGCGAGCAGCCGCATCGCCTCCGCAAGCGGCAGGGTGCCGCCGTATTTGAGGTTGATGTGGCCGCGGTGGGCGGGATCGTCCCGCTCGGTCATGAACCGGCCGAACAGGCCGATGGCTGCCCGGTGGTCGGCCTGGAGCTCGAACATCTGGTAGAGAAACGGACGGTTGGCCGCCGCCCCCGCGGTCACATAGCTGCGCAGCTCCCGGGCGAGGCCGAGCTCGCCGAACACCGGCCGGAAATCGAAAAAGATGTCGCACATCTGCAGCATCATTTCGTGCAGCCGCCGCATCCACAGGCCGACCTGGGCGCGCCACTGGCTCAGGGTCTTGCGCCACAGCGGATTGACCGCCATCACCCCGCCGCGGCAGCGGGGGAAACCCAGCTCATCGAGGGCCGCCACCATGCGCTCGGCGAGGGCGATGAACCAGGCGTCCACCGCGCTGTGGCGCTCGTCGGGGTAATCCGCGACGATGAAACCGTTGTCCTGGTCGGGCAGGAGGAAACTCTCCCCGCGCCCGCCCGAACCCATGACGATGCAGCAGAAGGGACAGGGCGGCTCGCCCCAGCCCTCCTCGCGCATGCGCGCGAGGATGAGGCGCAGCACCCGCCGGTAGAGATCGTTGTTGATGTCCGAGATCAGGGCCTGGATCTCGGGCGCCGGCACATGATCCGCGAGCAGGCGCTTGGCGACCTGCACCTGGGCCGCCTTGACCTGCCGCAGGCCCGCGAAACTGTCCTCGTGGGTGAGGCGGTCGATGTCCTCCACCAGGGGTGCGGCGGCCAGTGCCAGCGCCTCGTGCAGCGCCAGCATGCCGACCGGACGCCCGGTCTCGTCCACCACCGGCATGTGGCGCAGCCGGCGGCGGCGCATGAAACCGATCGCCTTGTAGAGCGGATCCTCGGCGCGCACGGTGAGCACCGGCGCGCTCATGAAGCGATCGACCGGATTGTCGCCGAGACGCCGGCAGGCGATGCGGCGGGTGACGTCCTGCTCGGTCAGAATGCCGACCGGAACACCCTGTGGATCCACCACCACCGCCGCCGAGGCGCGGGCCTCCACCATCCGCGCCACGGTCTCGCTGGCGCTGGTATCGGCCGCCACCACCACGGGCGGAGGCGCCATGTGGTCGCGCACCAGCCGGCGGAAGACCTCGGTCTGAAAGCTGGCCACCTGCGCCCTCGCGGGAGGTCCGTTTTGCCGGGCTAGCGCCCGCGCTCATCCCCGCCGAGGCAACGGAGCAGAGCCCGTGCGTTGGCCCGCATGAGGCCGAAATAGTGCTCCGGCCCGGCGGGGACAGCGGCCCCCAGGGGATCGAGCCGCCCGAGGGCGAGTCCCAACTGATCCGCAAACCGCCGCGCGAGCTCCTCGGGCGCCTGGGGCTCGAGGAACAGACAACGCGCTCGCTCCTCCCGGGCCCGCCGGGCGAGCCGGGCAAGCCGACCCGGGCTCGCGGCCGCCTCCGGAACCGGCAGCAGGGCGCCCAGATCGCGCAAACCGAAGGCCCGAGCGAGATAGCGGAAGGCGGGATGAAGGGTGAGGAACCCACGCTCCCGCACCGGCCGGAGCAGCTCCGAAAGCTCGCTTTCAAGCGCCCGCACCCGCGCGCCGAAGCGCTCGGCATTGCGCCGATATCGTGCGCTGTGGGCGGGATCGAGACGGGAAAGCTCCTCCGCGAGCAGCTCGGCGATCCTGCGGGCGTTGTCGGGATGCAGCCATAAATGGGGATCGACTCCTTCCTCGTCCGCCGCCGTCCATCCCGAATACGCCAGCAGCTCCACCACCCGGCCGCCCGCAAGCGCCCGCACCTGGTCGCGGGAGAGCCCCTCGAGCGCCGGTCCCACCCACACGAACAGGCGGCTTGCGCGCAGCCTGCGCGCCTGGCTCGGCTGGAGCGCCTCGCCGTGCGGGGAGCGCTCGGGCGAAATCAGCAGCTGCGGTTCGCCGACCCCGAGGGCGACGGCGCTGAGGATTCCGTGGAGCGGCGCGATGCTCGCCACCAGCGTCCCCTCCATCGGCGCTTCCGCCCGCCCCCCCGGCGCCCAGAGCAGCACCAGCGCAAGAGCCGCCCGGAAAAGCCGTCGTCGACCTACGCGCGCCTTCGCCGCGAGAGCCGCGCAACCCCTCCTCCAGTCCATCACAAGACCTCTTGCCAGCACTCCCAGGTAATGCTATGTTCCATCGCAAGTGTCCACCGGCCCGAGACGGGTCTCTTCACTGAGCTTGATTGCGATTTTTAATGTATGTTCGTTTTTGATATATGAGAACGACATGGTGTTTAGATTTTCTACCTTTTTTCGAATATGAAACTGGAGAGCCTTCAGCGTCAAGATCGAATTTAAATTTAAATATAAATCCACATTTGAATTCCATCAATGTGTAGCGATTCTCTCCTCTTGGATGCATGCGTATCGCCGATCGCATAGTCGAAGGGGGGTGCGGCGCCCCGGACGCCGCACCCCAACCGCA